>JAKPGH010000143.1 GCA_029550985.1 Bacillota bacterium | reverse complement strand
CAAGCTGCTGGTGGCGGCGGTGGCCGGCAACGCGGTGGTCAGCAAAAACGTCGTCACCGTCCAGGAAGTGCTGAAAATTAAGGGCAACGTGGACAACTCCACCGGCGACATTTATTTTGTGGGCGACGTCCAGGTGGAAGGCGACGTGGTGTCCGGTTTTACGGTTTCGGGAGCCAATCTCATCATCCGGGGCAATGTGGAAGGGGCCACCCTCATTGCGGCCGGCGACGTGTCCCTCGCGCAGGGTATGAACGGCATGAACCGGGGCACCATTACGGCAACCGGCAGCGTCAGGGCAAAATATCTGCAAAACTGCACCGTCAAAGCGGGAGGGGATATTTACGCCGATTACATTATGTATTCCCATCTGGAATGCGGCGGCAATGTGGAGCTGAGCGGCAAGCGAGCCGCTTTGATTGGCGGGCGCTGCTACATAGCGGGCCGGCTCATCGCCAAAACCATAGGAACCGAAGCCCACACGGCGACGGAAATTAACATGGCTACCTCCGGCATGTCCATGAAACATAAAGTGGAGCAGCTTACTGCCGATATTCAAAATATCGATGGGGAAATTCTTAAGCTGGTGCAGAACCTCAACCGGCTGGACAGCCTGCGCAAACAAAACCGCCTGACCCAGGAACACGCCTCCATCATCCGGGAGATTAAGGAACGGTATATTGCCCTCAACAATGACCGCAAAAAGCTTGTGGAAAATTTGGAAGAAATCAAACAGCGCCAGTTACGCCAAAGCAGTTTAAATTCCTATATTGAATGTAAAGGAAGGGTTCATGCCGGCGTTCGCATCGCCTTTGGCCCTTTGATTTACAACGTTCAGGACGGATTTGTCAACAGCCGCATCGGCATTATAGACGGCGATATTAAAATCTCCAGCCTGTAAGATGCCATAAGAAAATCCCCTGTGGCAGCCCGATGCCACAGGGGATTTCTGGTGTCGTCATCATAGAAACGAAGGTGAAGGGAACAGTGAAGGGGAAAAATTTGATTATCATCAATGGAACCATGGGTGTTGGAAAAACGGCAACCAGCCGGGCGCTCCAATCTTTGTTGCCCAACTGCGTCTTTTTGGACGGAGACTGGTGCTGGGATATGTCCCCTTTTATTGTCAATGAGGAAACCAAGGAGATGGTGTTGGACAATATCAGCCATCTCTTAAACAATTTTATTGCCTGCTCGGTGTATGAAAACGTTGTGTTTTGTTGGGTGATGCACGAGCAGGGGATTTTGAATGACGTGTTGTCCAGGCTGAACACACAGCATTGTAAGGTGTATCCATTTTCTTTGATCTGTTCGGAAGAAGCCTTAATTTCCCGGCTGACAAAGGATGTAAAGGAGGATATCCGCACCCAGGATGTGATAGAGAGAAGTGTGCCGAGACTTCCAAATTATCTTGCCATGGATACCGAGCCCATTGATGTCAGCGAAATTTCCGCCCAGGAAGCTGCAAAAATCATCGCAAAGCGCGTGATGTCCTGAGTTTGCGGCAAAGCGTTACAATTCCTTGACGGTTTTGTTCAAAGCCTTTACCGTCATAATGCCGGTGGCAGGGTCAAACAGTACGGTGCGGCCGTAGTTTTCCAGCACATCCTTGGCGACAATGGGGATGGCCAGCGCTTGCAGGGTGGCGACGACGGCCGCCACATTTCGCTGCCCGATTTGCCAGATATCGCTGGGGTTACTGGTGCTGGCCAGGGCGGGGGAGCCGAACATCTGTGCTCCGCCGGCGATTTTGGCCGTCATGCGGCTGCGGAACGCCCCCAGCTGCTCCATTTTCTTCACCATTTCGGGAATGGCGGTATCGGCAAACTTCATAATATTGGTGTCCCCGGGAGACACCTTAATGCTGGGAAGCATGACGTGGGCAAGTCCCCCAATGCGGGTGGCGGGGTCTAACAGGCAGATTCCAACACAAGAGCCCAAAGCATATGTAACCAGAGTGTCCGGAGGCGTAGCCAGTTTCAGATCGGAGATCCCGACAATAATGGTCCCCATATTAAGCTAACCCCAACTTCGAAAGCATCAAATTGAGGGACTGCATCTCGGCAAACAGAATCATATGGCTCATGACGCTTTGGGTGCTGGACTGAAAGTTTTCCTCAATAAAGAGAACCTTGTCGCCAATGGTGCCGAACTTGATGATGGGCACCGACAAGAGAGCACCCGCCATATCAATGTTCACTTCCGGCACCGATACGTTGATGAACAGGCCGG
>JAKPGH010000133.1 GCA_029550985.1 Bacillota bacterium | reverse complement strand
GAGAAGCGCAAAATGTCCTCCGAGAAGGCAAGAGAAGACATGGTGCAGTCCGGTGTGCTTTACAGCTCCGGTCTGATCGCCGGCGAGGGTATCGTCGGAATCCTGCTGGCTGTGTTCGCCGCACTGGGCGTCAATGTGGCGCTGCCTGAATCTCTTCAGTTTGGCAACTTCACCGGTTTGATTGCCTTCATCCTGCTGCTGCTGACCATTCTGAAGTTCACCATTTGGAACAAGAAATTGGAGAAGTAATTGTATTTTGACCAATAGAATCGGGCTGCATACTCGCAAGAGTGTGCAGCCCGGTTTGAACACAATGGGAGAAAACAAAATGCGCAAGCGGAAAAGCGAAAACTATCTCGACTATGTGCCGGTGGCAAACCCGCTCAACACATGGGATGAAAAAGACGGTATCGTTACCATTCACATGGTGCACCGGGGGTTTTATCACAAACTAGCCCAGAAATTTTTTCACTCTCCCCGCGTCAGCCACATCAAGCTGGACTCTTACGGCAGCTTCCTGTGGAAGAAGATTGACGGCGTTCGCACGGTTGGGGATTTGGCCAACGAAATGAAGGCGGAATTTGGCGAGCAAGCGGAACCCCTTTATGACCGGCTCGTTAAATATATGAAGATTCTGCGGAACAACCGCTTTATTTTATATCGCGGAAGGGATAAAATATAGACATGACCTGGTGGCAGACGGTGATTTATGTTGTGCTGTTCGCCTGTATTTCCGCGGTTCTCTACGCCTGGGGCTTGAAAAGGTCCCTCAGCCAGCAGGACGATTTAAAGCGCATTTTAATCCAGAAGGCGTCGGCACGCGTCATAAAATATTTAAAGAAAAACGGGGCCATTTCCATGTCGGAAATGGAGCGGCAGGTTGCAAACATCAGCGCCCGCAGGCCGTGGTCCAAACAGCGTGCCACCGTTCAAAACCCAAAAGTTTTTGCCCAGCAAGTAAAGGAACATTTGCTGTCCCAACAGTGGATTGCATTTGATCCAAAAAGCGGACACTATCACTTGAACAAGTGATTTCAATAAAGGAGCGATTGTCATGGGAGTTTTGGAACATCTGCAGCCGAACAGCGTGTTTCGTTTCTTCGAAGAACTTTCGGCCATTCCCCACGGCTCGACCAATACCAAAGCCGTCAGCGACTGGTGTGTGGCCTTTGCCAAAGAGCGCAACCTGGAGCATTATCAGGACAGCGCCAACAACGTCATCATCATCAAGGAAGCCACTCCGGGGTATGAAAACGCCGACCCCATCATTTTGCAGGGCCATCTGGACATGGTCTGCGAAAAGGCGCCCGACTGCCCCAAGGACATGGAAAAGGAAGGCATCGATCTGGTAGTGGACGGCGACCGGATCCGCGCCAAAGGCACCACCCTGGGCGGAGACAACGGTATCGCCGTTGCCATGGCGCTGGCGGTGTTGGACGCTAACGACCTGGCCCATCCCCGGGTTGAGGTGGTGCTCACCACCGACGAGGAAATCGGCATGCTGGGCGCCGTGGAGCTGGATATGAGCCCCCTCAAGGGCAGATAGCTCATCAACATCGACTCCGAGGAAGAGGGTATTTTCACCGTCAGCTGCGCAGGCGGCAACATGACCCGCTGCCATCTGCCTCTGACGCGCGCCCCCTTCTCCGGCACCGCTATGAAAATTACCATCAAGGGGCTGCTGGGCGGCCACTCCGGCGTGGAAATTGACAAAGGCCGTGCCAACGCCAACATGCTCATGGGCCGGCTGCTGTATGCGGCCCAAACCAAGACTCCGCTGCGGCTTGTCTCTGTCGCCGGCGGCAACAAGGACAACGCCATTCCCCGGGAATCTCAGGCGCTGCTCCTGGCGGAAAACGCCGATACCCTACGCACCGTTGTGGCGGAGATGGCGGCCGCCTTCCAGCGCGAATACCGCAGCACCGACCCGGGGGTGTCGGTCACCGTGGAGGACGCTTCCACCGACAAGCTGCCCATGGACGAAGCTTCTACCTTTAAGGCCATTACTTTGTTGACCTGCATGCCCGACGGCGTTCAGGTGATGAGCCCCGACATTGCCGGCCTGGTGCAAACCTCCCTCAACCTGGGCATCCTGACCACCGAAGAGAAGGAACTGCAGGCGTCCTTCTGCATCCGCAGCAGCGTGGCCACACAGAAACAAATGCTGGTCAACCGCATTGCCTGCCTGATGCAACTGATGGGCGGCAGCATCGATATCTCCGGCGATTACCCCGCCTGGGAGTACAAAAAGGATTCGGCGCTCCGCGACCTGATGGTGGAAGTGTTCCGCAAGCAGTACGGCCGCGACCCCCAGATTTCCGCCATCCACGCCGGACTGGAGTGCGGCATGTTTGCCGGCAAGCTGCCTGATTTGGACTGCGTGTCCATCGGCCCGGATATGTCGGAGGTTCACACTTACCACGAGAGCTTAAGCATCTCCTCGGTACAGCGGGTGTGGGATTTCCTGGTGGAAGTGCTGAGATGCGCCAAATAGCCTAGAAATAGAACAACGAAAAAACCGCATGGCTTTGCCATGCGGTTTTTTCTTTGGATTCCGGATAAGATATGGAATAAGGTGAAACTCCTATTAGTAATATTGGCAATCAAATATCCTATATGGAATATACCTAAAGTATCATAGATTTAAAATTAAACAGTGGGAATCATTCATCCCACTGTTTAACCGGTTACTGTAATGTTTGCCCTTTGAATTTGGAGGAAAATTGCTGGTATTCCTTTTCCAGATTGTTGGCAAATTCCTTCAGGTGCACTTCGTCTTGAAAATCAATGCCGCTTTGCAGGATATTCTCCTTCACATAGCCGGGCAACGATTGGAACACTTGGCTGTTGTTCAGGTTCAGCATTCTCATCACCTCAAGGGTAGTGTTTCCCCCTGGTGGAGATATATGCCCGGACGAAGTGCGGGGAAATCCATCCAGCCAGTTATATTTTTTGTTTGATAAAACCGTCGCCAAAAATCTGGTGTCCGTCGGTGACAATTAAAAAGGCGTTGGGGTCCATGTTGTCGATGATGTTGCGCAAAGCGGCCACCTGTCCCCGCTTGACCGCGCAAACTATCACCTTTTTCGGTTTCAGGGTATAGCCTCCCTGCCCTTCCAGGTAGGTGACGCCCCGCTCCAACTGCTCCTGCAGGGCATTTCCAATTTCATAAGGTCGGTCGGAAATGATGTAGGTTAAAGTGGCAAAGTCAAAACCGTACAGGATGGAGTCCATCACCTTGCCGCATAAAGCAAGCCCGATGAGGGCGTACACCGCCAGGGAAAAATCCCGAAAGACGGCGGCGGAAAGGCAGATAATGACTCCGTCCACAATCATCACCACCTGCCCCATTTTAAGGTGGGGTCGCGCCGCCTGAACCAGCCTGCTGACAATATCGGTGCCGCCGGTGGTGGCGCCCATCCGCATAATAAAGCCCAGGCCGGCGCCAATCAGCACGCCGCCGCAGACGGCCGCCAACATAGGGTCGTCCACCGGCGAGGGCATCCACGCCGTCAAGTCGATGAGGGTGGAGGATAACAAGGTGGCGATGGCCGTGTTGAGGATAAAGCCTGCCCCCAGCCGCAAATAGGCCAAAATAATCAGAGGAATATTCATCAGGATGATGGCAGTACCCGCCGGAAAGCCGGTCAGATGGCCAATTACCATGGCCAGGCCGCTGACGCCGCCCGGGGAAATTTTAAAAGGGTCCAAAAACAGATTGTAGGCTAAGGCGTACAGCAGACAACCTACGGCAATGAGCCCCATCTGCTTTGCCTTATTTTTTACCAAAGTCATGTCGGCTAGCTCCTCTTTTTAAAATATAACAATTTAGCCTACACCTTAAATCGCATCCTGTCAATATTTTGTCCCGGATGGCGTCCGCCTTGCAAATTCCCAACGGCTCTTCCTCAGGGGGTTCCGAACACCTTCTGACTGAGAATATGTAACAGCAAAAGTAACGTTTTGGCAAGCGCGCCCTGCCAGGAATCCTGCTGGCGCTTTGCCAAAAATTCCAGGGGATTCTGCCCCAACAGCAGGCTGGCGCCGTAAGCGACCATGGCGGAAGTTTGAGCGCCCGCCTGGGTCAGATGGCGGGTCAGGAACTTGCCGGCGGCATCCAGAGCCGCTTTTCGCCCCGTGGCGCCGTCGGGGGAATGGTAAATCGCCTGCAAGGTCTTTTCCATCAGCTCTTTGCGCAGGGATAGCGGAAGGGAAAGAACCGTGTCGCTCAAAGAATGGACCAATTGGCACAGCTGGCTTTTTTCCCCGCCGGGGTCCGGCACCAATTCCCCCGCTTCGTCCCTTTCAAACTGGAAGTTGGAATGGGGGTACATCATATCCCAGACGGTGGGGTTTTCCAGGTTGGTGGGGTCAAACCGGGAGGCCACAATTTGCGCTTTCACCGGATGCTCCAGCAGAGAGGAGACAATGTCAAACTTGTTTTGATAGAGCACCATACGGTCCCCCAGCTCCTGAATCGGCTTTTGATACTGCGTCAAAAACTCCTTGCAAAATCCGGGAGCATTGAAGGTGACCACCTTTTGGATTCTCCGCCGCACTTCATCGGGGGCGGAAAGGGCCCCATAGGCGGCGAGATTGCCTCCCAGCGAGTGGCCGGTTATCCAAACGGGCCCCGGCCTGTTGCCGTATTCCATCCAATAGCGGTCCACCATTTTCTGTTGCGGCGTTTTCTCGCAAAGAATCAAAGCAAAATCGGTGACATAATCGTTTTTAAAGTGAGGATTTCCCAGCATTTCACTGCCCCGGAAAGCCACCACCCTTTCCCCCTGGGGGGAAAGAAAAGTGCAGCCGTAAAAGCCGCTCTGATGGGAGGCGTTGTCGTCCAATACGTCGACGATCTGCCAATCCAACAGTTCCTGAGGCGCCGACTCCAAAAATTCCTTCCAGGACTGGTATTCCCGCGGAGTGCGGCCAAAGCGCTTTTCCAGCAGCCGCTGCCCCAGAGGGGTGCGGAGATAGAAATCAACGGTTTCCCTCACCGTCGGGGTATTGCCTTTTTGGGGCGGAAGGTTGAGATACACAAACTGCGAAAAGAAATGTATGGTCGCCGTTGTCACAGACACTCCTCCTTTTTGACCTATGCCAGCTTATGCAAAAAGGCAGAAAAAGGGGATAGTATCTCAATTTTTGAAAGAAAAAAGCCACCGGAAAGGCGGCTTTTGACTAAATTTTTAAATGGAAGCAGATAAGGTAAAATAGTTGGTCGGCAAAACGTTGGGGCTAAATCTGCTTTTTGATGCGGTTGAGGGCGGCTTTTTCCAGGCGGGAAACCTGTGCCTGAGAAATTCCCACTTCTTTGGCCACTTCCATCTGAGTTTTCCCTACGAAAAAGCGAAGGGAAAGAATCTTCTTTTCCCGCTCCCCCAGGTTTTCAATGGCTTCCTTGAGGGCGATTTCGTCCAGCCAATCCTTGTCGCTCTGCTTATCCCCCACCTGGTCCATGACAAAGATGGTGTCGCCGCCGTCGTTGTAAGCGGGCTCGTAAAGGGAAATGGGCTCCACAATGGCTTCCAGGGCCATCACCACTTCCTCTTTTTTCAGCCCCATTTCTTTGGAGATTTCCTCCACCGTCGGTTCCCGGTCGCTTTGGGCGGTCAGCCACTCCTTCACCTGCATGGCCTTATAGGCGGTATCCCGCAGGGAACGGGAAACTCGAATGGAGTTGTTGTCCCGCAGGTAACGGCGAATCTCGCCGATGATCATAGGTACAGCATAAGTTGAGAACCGCACATTGAGGTTGGTGTCGAAGTTGTCAATGGATTTGATCAGCCCGATGCAGCCCACTTGAAACAGGTCATCCAGATTCTCCCCGCGGTTGGTAAACTTCTGCACCACCGAGAGCACCAGCCGCAGGTTTCCGTTGACCAGTTCGGTGCGGGCTTCTTGGTCCCCTTGTTTTGCCCGTTGGAGCAGCTCCAGTTTCTCGCTTTCCTTGAGAACTTTGAGCTTAGACGTATTCACGCCGCAGATCTCAACCTTGTTGATCATGCTAACTCCTCCCAATGACCAATCTATTCGATGACAGTATTGGCCTGGAGGAATTGGCTGATTCACAGGAGAAACTGGGAATTTTTAGCGGCTGCGCTTAAAGCTGTGACAAAGAGCTTTCTTGTTCGCCAGCAAAAATTGGGATGGATGAAAGAAATAAACGGGCAGAATCGTTTTCTATCATATTGAAAACAAAAAGGACATGACAAAGTTTTGGAGATAAGTCACAAGCGCCGCTGTCAAGGAAATCACCTGCCTCTAGCGATTGCACCTGTTTTTTAGTATTCCCGGCAAACTATCTGAAAATGATATCAAAAGCAAAAGCGAGGAATCGGACCAGCCGATTCCTCGCTTCTTTGATAGGATAAACGCTATGGGGTGAATTACAGCGCAAACAGGCCCAAGGCCGATGCGTCGTCGATAAACAGGTTCCAGTTGGGATGGGTCTTGAGAATGGTGGCGGGAATCATGGGGTCCACCGGGGAGGTCAGCGTGTTGCGGACCGCTTCCGCCTTGGCGGCATGAGGCACGGAGGAGACGATATGCTCGCAGGCAAGAATCTGCTTGACGCACATGGTAATGGCCTGCTTGGGCACATCATCCACGGTGGCAAACCAGCCTTCCCGCACCTGCTGCTGCTTGCAGCGCAGATCCAAATCCACCACTTTGTAGGCGGCGTCGGTATCAAAGTCGGCGGGCGGGTCGTTAAAGGCAATGTGGGCGTTTTCGCCAATGCCGATGACGCCAACATCCACGGGAGCGCGGCGCAGCTCCTCGGTCAGAACGCGGATATTCTCTTCCACGTCCCCTTCGCCGTTGACAAAGTAGGCGGCCTTCAGGGAAACCTTGGAGACAAAGCGCTCCTTGAGGTACTTGCGGAAGCTGGCGATGTGGCTTTCGGGCAGAGCCACGTACTCGTCCAGGTGGAACATCTCCACCTTGCTCCAATCCACGTCGGCTTTGACCAGGGCGTCGATGGTCTCAAACTGAGAAGCGCCGGTGGAGAGAATGATTCTGGCAGAACCCTTCTTGGCAATAGCATTGCGCAGAAGCTCCGCAATTTTGTCGGCAGCTTTTTGGCCCAGCTGCTGGGGGGTGGGAGAAACAGAAATATTGAAGTTCATA
Source organism: Bacillota bacterium (assembly GCA_029550985.1). Lineage (GTDB taxonomy): Bacteria > Bacillota > Clostridia > Oscillospirales > Ruminococcaceae > WRAV01. The sequence goes on along the minus strand of JAKPGH010000133.1, from coordinate 5,459 downwards.
GCACTACTCCTATTGCATTTTATTTCCCTTCACATACACTGAGTGAACGGTAATCATATCGTCAAACAGGACCAGGTCGGCATCCTTTCCTGCTTCCAACGAACCTTTGGTGTCGCCGTATCCGACCAGTTTGGCCGGAGTCAGGCTCATCATCTTCACTGCTTCCCAAACCGGCAAACCGGCTTCGTACACCATCACCCGCACCAGACGGTCGGTGGTGGCCACACTGCCGGCAAAGCAGGTGCGGTCGGGCATCAGAGCGATACCGCCTTCCGAAATCACTTCCTGGCCGCCTTTGCGGGAACCCAGAATGGAAGGACCGTCCGGCAATCCGGCCGCCCGCATGCTGTCGGTGCAGAGAATAATCTTGTCGTGGTCCTTGCACTTGAGAATCAGCTTGAGCAAATCCGGCGGCAGGTGCATGCCGTCCGCGATAATCTCAATATACATATCGTCCAGCAGGTAGCCGCTTTCCACCACGCCCAGAACCCGGAACCCGTTTTTGCGGACAATGGTGGACATGGCGGAATAGAAGTGGGTCAGCAGGCGAATGCCATGCTGGAAGGCCACCTTCATATCGTCAAACGTGGCGGAAGTATGGGCAGCAGACACCAGAATGCCCCGTTCGGTCAGCCACTGGGCCATCTCCACCGCGCCGGGCAGTTCGGGAGCCACAGACCAGCGCTTGATGGCGCCGTCGGCGTATTCCACAATCTTTTTATAGTGCTCCGGCTTGGGCGAAGTGATATACCGCGGGTCCTGAGCTCCCTTTTCAGCGGGAGAAAAATAGGGCCCCTCCAGGTGCAGTCCCAGGAGATGAGGCATGTTGTCGGTCATCTTCTGGGCTTCTTTAAACACATCGATAACCTGGAACAGTTCCTCATCGCTGCTGGTCAACGTGGTGGGCAGTATGCTGGTGGCACCGTGGGACAGGTGCATTCTGGCGGCGCCCACAATATCTTCCAATCCGCCGTCCATATAGTCGTATCCGCCGCCGCCGTGGCTGTGCAGGTCGATAAATCCCGGGGAAAGGTACATCCCATTGCAATCGATGATGTCTCCCGGCAGACTTTGGCCGTCCGCCATGGGACCCACCGCCTGAATCACGCCGTTATCCTCGGTCAGATAGCCGCGGCGAATGATTCCGTCCGGCAGCAGTACACGAGCATTGATAAACGTTTTCATCTTTACACCCCCTAGCGTTCAAACGTCTTATTTATCATCTTTGAAACGCAAAGCCTCAAAGAGGAATGCCAGTTAGATAAATTGCTGGAAAAAGGGCAGGTTGTTTTGCATAATCACGCCGATGGGCACCGTCATCTTATCGCTTTCCGGCGCAATGTTTTTCACCACGTAGGAAAACAGCACTTCGAACCCTAAGCGGCCCTTGTCGTATGCGTTTTTGTAAATCAGCGCCTGCAGGACCCCCTGCCGGAGAAACTCTGCGCTTTGGGGAAACAAATCGCTGCCCACGCCCCGCAGCTTGCCGGCCAGCCCGCAATCCATCACCGCCTGGGTAAGAGGGATGGTGTCGCGGGCGGTCACCGAATAAAACGCCACGATGTCGGGATGGGACCGCAGCAAAGCCACCGACTCCTGGTAACACTTCTGGTAGTTGCCGTAATTGTGCAGCACCAGCGGTTCCAATGGGGAATCCGACTCCCTTAAGTATTCCCGAAATCCCTCCAAATTGTTCATGTGAGCCGCGTGGGCGGTGCTGCCGCTTGCAATTAATACTTTTCCGGGTTTGTGGGTGATGGAAGTTAAGATTTCGGCTCCCAAACGCCCGGTCAGCCGGTCGTGGGGCGCAATACAGCACAGGCGTCCGCTGTCCGGCAGGTCGCTGTCCACCAGCACCACCGGCACATCTTTGTAGGAAAACCGCTTCACCGCCTGGCGAAGCTCCTCGTCGTTTTTGGTGGGCATGGTCAAAATGCCGTGGTACTCGATATTTCCGTTGTTGAAAAGCTGGTCCAAAATGGCGACCTGCTGATTTTTATCTTCCTGAAAGGGAAACGCTTCAATTTCCACATTCAGGCTGCTGGCCTCGGGATAAAAAGTTTCGATGGCGTCCCAAAAATACTTGTGGTAAAATTGTCCCACACCTTCTTTTTGAGGCAATACCACGGCCAGCCGCTTGGTCTTACGCTTTAAGGAGGAGGCGATGTAATTGGTGGTATACCCCAATTCCTCTGCCCGGGCCAGGATAGCCTGCCGGAGTTCCTCGCTGATGCCCTCCTTGCCGTGAAGGGCCCGGTGTACCGTGGTGCGCGAAACATTGAGCTCTGCCGCTATTTCTTTTAGCGTCACCCGATTGTTTCCCATAAACTTCCTTCTGATTCCCCTCTTATCTTTATCGATTACGTAACCGATTCCGTACATATAATGTACCACAGGAACCAAATAGAATCAATGGTTAGTCGTTAAAAAAACAAAAGAAGATTTCTTTTATTATTCCATAAAAATTCGCTTAGATGTTCTATTGCCAGCATCCGCTTTGCATGCAAAAGAAAACCACCTTCGGCGCCATTTGACAACCGAAGGTGGTTTTCTATCATCAGAAAGGCGGACAAGCCAGTTGGATGTCAAGCGATTTTTCCGCTTTGATTTTGCTCCTTTTCCCGTTTGGCCAAGAGTTGTGCGGCCCACTCCCGCAGCTTGTATTTTTGAATTTTGCCGCTGGCCGTCATGGGGAACTGATCCATAAACTCCACATAGCTGGGCACCTTGTGGCGGGCCATATGTTCCCGCACAAAATCCTTGATTTCCTCGGCGGTGCACTCGGTGACAAAATCCCGCAGCTTGATGCAGGCCATAATCTCCTCGCCGTAAATTTTGCTGGGCACTCCGATGACCTGAACATCCTTTACCTTGGGGTGACGGTAGAGCAGCTCTTCGATTTCCTTGGGGTAGATGTTTTCGCCTCCGCGGATAATCATGTCCTTGATGCGGCCGGTGATGCGGTAGTTGCCCTTTTCGTCCACCGTGGCCAGGTCCCCGGTATGGAGCCATCCGTCCTCGTCAATGGCCTGACGGGTGGCTTCCTCCATCTTGTAGTACCCCTTCATGACGTTGTAGCCCCGGGCGCAGAATTCGCCTTCGCCCTGCCCGGGCCCGATTTCCTCTCCCGTCTCGATGTTGACGATTTTGCACTCCACGCCCGGCAAGGCTCGGCCTACGGTGTTGACCTTGGTGTCGAAATCGTCGTCGACGGTGGTTTGGGTGCAGCCGGGGGAGGATTCGGTCTGCCCAAAGACGATGGTAATGTCCTTCATGCCCATCTTTTCGATGACCAGCTCCATCACCTTGGCGGGACAGTGGGAGCCGGCCATGATGCCGGTTCGCAGTTTGGGGAACTTGTACTTGGGGAAATCGGGGTGCTCAAAGACGGCGATAAACATGGTGGGTACTCCGTGGACGGCGGTGCACTCCTCGTTCTGACAGGCCTGCATCAGCTTGATGGGGTTGTAGTATTCCAAAGGCACCATGGTGCTGCCGTGGGTGACGCAGACCATGATGGACAGCACCAGTCCAAAGCAGTGGAAGAAGGGAACGGGGATGCACAGCTTATCTTCCTCGGTGAACTTCATCCGGTCGCCGATGCACATGCCGTTGTTGACGATGTTGTAGTGGGTGAGCATGACGCCCTTGGGGAACCCTGTGGTGCCGGAGGTGTACTGCATGTTGATGACGTCGTGATGATGGAGGCTGTCCCCCACCATCTTCAGCTGCTGGTCGGAAATGACCCGGCCCATCTCCTCCACCTGCTCCCAGGAGAACATTCCCTTGGGGGTTTTGCGGTCGCCAATGTATACGATGGACTGGAGGCAGGGGTAATCGTTGTTGTGGTAGGTTCCGGGATAGTAGTTGACCAAATCGGGGAGCAGCTTGTAGACCGTCTCCACGTAATCCACATCTTTAAAGCCCTGGGTCATCACCAGCACTTTGGTGTCGCTTTGCTTGAGGAGATACTGGAGCTCGAACATCTTGTAATTGGTGTTGACCGTCACTAACACCGCGCCAATTTTGGCGGTGGCAAACAGGGTGATGAGCCATTCGGGGACGTTGGTGGCCCAGATGGCAACCTTGTCTCCCTTTTTGACCCCCATTTTGATAAAGCCCTTTGCAAATTTGTCGACTTCCTCGTTAAACTCTTTCCAGGTGCGCTGATAGTCCCGGTCGATGTACTTAACCGCCAACCGGTCGGGAAAACGGGCCGCAACATCTTCCAGCAACTTGCCAAAGGTCACTTCCAAAAACGGCTTGGTAATCGGTGTGGTAGTCATAGCGCTCCTCCTCGATACAAATGTGTGATTTGCATTTTGGGGGAAGACAAAAACAGCTTTCGTCTTCCCCAAGGAAGACGAAAGCTGCAACACTTCCGCGGTACCACTTCCATTGACACGTTACCGTGCCCACTCTGCCACGTCTTCGGCTCCAACGCCACATCAACGTGCTCCCCTTGTATCGGTGGGGAAATCCGTCCTCGCCTACTGTCGATTCAGCTCGGCTGCTCAGGGGTGAGTTCTTCCGCCTCGAACCTACCGCATCCCAGCAACCGCGGCTCTCTGTGAGGTTCTTGTACGGGGTACTATTCCCCATCAACGCATTGACCTATATGTATCTTGCTCCAGATTCTAACATGGCACCATGCATTTGTCAAGTATAAAATTCCAAAAATTACTATTAAAAATACATCGATAAAAATCAGGGAAGCTTATCGCCGTAAGCGGCCATTTCCTGACCCACCAGCAGCTTGGAATCCAGCAGCAGCACAATCTTCTCTCCCACTCTGCCAATGCCGTTGATGTAACTGGCGTTTTGAGTTCCCAAAGCGGGGCGGGGAGAAATGTTCTCGGGAGGAATCTCCATCACCTCTCTCACCGCGTCAACGATAATGCCTACATAGCCCTGCTCCGTCTCCAAAATAATGATGCAGGTACGCTCGTTATAGGTCTGTTCCGCCTTGCCGAACCGCAGGTTGACGTCGATGATGGGCACCACGATTCCCCGCATGTTGATAACCCCCTTGACATGGGGAGGCAGTTCGGGAACGGGGGTGATTTCCTGCATTTGAATGATACCGTTGACATTTTGGATGGAAAGCCCGTAGATCTGATTTTCCACCACAAAGGTCAGGTACTTGTTTGCCACATCGACGCCGGCATCATCGGTGTACAGCAGCTGTTGGATGCCAGAACTTAAGTTGCTCATGAATAGTCCTCCTTTGTATATTTCACGGTTGAATGGTTTGTTGCCTGTCTTTTAATGATTCCAATGGCGGTTTGATGGACTGGGAGGCGGTGAGTATCGCCAAATACACATCCACCACCATTTGATACAACTCAGGAGGCACCTCCTGCCCCAGCTTCAGCCCGGAAAGCAGGGTGGCGGCGGTGTCGTCGTGATAGATGGCGATGCCCGCTTCGTCGGCCACTTCGACAATCTTCTGGGCCACA
>JAKPGH010000089.1 GCA_029550985.1 Bacillota bacterium | reverse complement strand
GTCCATCAGCGACTATATCAATCATGTGCGGGTGCAGCATGCGGCCCATCTGCTCACCGCCACCACCCTTTCGGTGGAGAGCATCGCCGCCAAAGTGGGGTTCAGCAACTCCAAGTATTTCTTTGTGGTGTTTAAGAAAATTTACGGGCTAACGCCCCTGCAATATCGCAGAAGCGGGGGAGCCTCCCCGGAACCGCGCACACCGGATGATTCCAACGGACGGTAACAGCAGCTTGAAAAGGAAAAACATCCTGCAACCAAAAAAGCACACCCGAAAGGGGTGTGCTTTTTTCCTTACAATCTATGCCGCGGCTTTGCAAAAGCGGGAAAGGCGGCAACGTCCCCGTCGGGACTTGCCTTCAAGATTTTTTCATTTTTCCGTGATAGGGTTATTTTACGAGGATTTTGGTAATCTCTCCGATGTATTGTCTGTGATAGTCTCCATCGGTGTAGTGGAGCTGGGGAATCTTGCGGTCCACAAAAAGGGAAGATTCCATATCCTGTTGATAGAGCTTGCGACAAAATACGACGGCTCTTGCCTGCGGAACATAAACGGTGCCGTGCTCGTCAAAGAGGCGGGTAAAGCCGCAGGCCTCAAATTTATCAATATCCCGTCCCGACTTGGTGCCGCAAAGATTCAACTGTTTCCGGTACTCTTCGTCGAAAAACATAAGGCAGTACCGCTCCGCCTGATCGATGAGGTGCCGGGTGTGGCGCTGGGGCCGCACATAGCAGTGTGCCACCGGAAGCCCCCACAACACTCCAAAGGCTCCCCAGCTGGCGGTCATCAGGTTGGCTTTTTCTCCTTCGCCGGTTCCTATCAGCATCCAATCCTTGCCAATTTGAGAAAACACATTTCCTTCCCACTGCTCCGGCCGGATTTCTCGAAACTCGCTCATCGTTCCGCTCCTTTCCATATAACTCGTTGATGATATTATAGCAAAAATTTGGCGACGGGTTCAATAAATTGGCGGACATGGTTTTACAAATGATAAAAAATGTTGTAAACTGTAGCTGTTGTTGCTGCACTTGCAGCCAACAACCCTGATTTGAGAGGAATTCCCATGAACATTATCGACGCCCACATTCACTTTTATGATACACCAAATTTTGACCTGTTGGCGGAACAGGCTCACCATCAAAACACCGCCGAACATCTGGAACAGGAATTTCGCCGTCTGGGAATTCAAGGGGCGGTGGTGATGGGAAACGGAAGCCTGGAACCTAATGCCCACATCTATCCTTCCTTTATGCGGTACTGCGTCAACTTAGACCACCAGTGCTTTGCCCGGGACCAGTCGCAGCGCTGCATCGATTTGGTGGAGCAGCACCTCCGCCGCCGGGAATGTGTGGGAATCAAGTTTTATCCCGGCTACCAACCCTTTTATATCTACGACGACGTATGCCGTCCCTATTTGGAACTGGCGGCTTCCTACCACAAGCCGGTGGCCATTCACACCGGAGAGACCGCGGGGCGCCACAGCCTGCTGCAATACTGCCATCCCCTCACGCTGGACAAAGCGGCGGGGGAGCACCCCGACGTGGAGTTCGTCATGTGCCACTGGGGCAATCCCTGGGTGGTGGACGCCGCCGCCGTCATGACCAAGCACCCCAATGTTTCCGCCGACCTTTCGGGGCTGCTGGAAGGCTACCTCGATATGGACCAATACAAAGAGGAGCAGGCGGGGTACCTTGCCCACCTTTCCACCTGGCTTCACTATATGCAGTGCTGGGACCGGGTGATGTACGGCACCGATTTCCCCCTTGCCAATATGGAGCAGTATATTGATTTGATCGCCTATTTGGTCCCCTCCCAATACCACGAGGCGGTGTTTGCGGAAAATGCCCGCCGCATTTATCACCTGGATTTTTAAAAACCCTTCTGCTTCTGCCCAAAAGGGCGGAAGCAGCCCCTGTTTTGGAGTAGCGTATGAAACGACCGGCAACTTCTATCTTACTGACCTTACTGGTGGCTTTCCTGCTTCTTCCCCTGGAAGGATGCGGGAAGCTCCCTTTGCCCTTTGAAACTCCAGAAGAAGCGGAAAGTTCCATCCTGGAGGAATTTTCCCCTCCCGCGGCGGAGGGACAAACTCTGGAGGAATCCGCCGTCTTCCCCATTGAGCCGCAGTCTCAAAGCGAGAACATCTCCATGGTGAACATTGCCGGCTTGACGGAGGATGTCGCCTGGCGGCTGCAAACCCTGAAATGGCTGGATTCCGACCGGGTGGTGGCTGTGGTGGCCGACGGCAGGCAAAGTACTACCGGCAGCGTCATCATGGCCAAAGCCCTTCTCTTTGACTGGAAGGCGGGGCAGGAATCCTTTATCATCACCCTGCCCGACGTCACCATCAACCGGGTGGAACAGGCCAATAACAACCTCTATTTCTACGACGCCACCACCATCTACACCGTCAGCGCCCAGGATTTTTCCTTTATTGACACGGCGCCCAACTCCAGCGGCTCCGCCTTTCTGGGGAATTTGCAACTGCGACGGGACGACAGCGGCGTGGTGCTGCAGGATTTGACGGTGGAGGACAGCCGCACCCGGGTGGCCCGCAACGACGAAACCGGCATCTACGGCAGCCAGATGCTGTGGTCCCCCGACGGCCAGCGCTTTCTCATCACCCGGCAGGACCTGGACGACCAAACCGGCAACGGTTTTTTGGTGGGCAGCCGGGAAGGGGAGTTTTTGTTTGAAGTGGATATTGCCCCGACGGTGTCCCTGGACGAAGAGGACGCCGCCTTCCGGTACGACTTTACCCCCTACTGGTCGGCGGACGGACGCACCATTCTAATCGCCGACTCCTCATCTCTGCGCTGCTACAGCGCTTCCACCGGGGAAAGGCTCTACCTTCTCCGCAGCCCGCTCTACAATTCCGTCAACAACATTCGGGATTTCCATGGCCGGCAGGTGCTTTTGTGCAAACCCGCCGGAAAAGCCTGGAGCACCCTTTTGTTGGACCTTGCCACCGGGGAATCCACCGACCTTTTGGAAACCACCCAATCGGTCACCGCGAAGATTTCTCCCGACGGGAGCCGCATTGTGGCGGTGGAAAACGAAAACGCCAGCCGGATGTACGTCATCAACCTGTAACATCCCCACAGGGAGGTATTTGCTTTGTCGTTAAACGTTGTGTTTATGGGAACGCCGGATTTTGCGGTTCCCTGCCTGAAAAGACTGCTGGAGGAAGGCCACCGGGTCAAGGGGGTCTTTTCCCAACCCGACCGGCCCAAAGGCCGGGGGATGCACCTGCAGCCTCCTCCCGTCAAGGTTCTGGCCCAGGAACACGGCCTGCCGGTTTTTCAGCCCTCCACCCTGCGGGACGGCTCCGCCCTCGCCCAGCTTAAGGAGTTGAATCCCGACGTCATTGTGGTGGTGGCCTACGGGCGGATTCTCCCTCCCGATATTCTCAAACTGCCGCCCTTGGGATGCATCAACGTTCACGCCTCCCTGTTGCCTCGTCTGCGGGGAGCGGCCCCCATCCAGTGGAGCATCATTCGGGGGGAGAAAGTGACCGGCGTCACCACCATGTATATGGCCGAGGGGCTGGACACCGGGGACATGATTTTAAAGGAAGAAACTCCCATCGGCCCGGAGGAAACCGCCGGAGAGCTGTTTGAACGCCTGGCCCCCATGGGAGCGGAGCTTTTGATCAAGACCCTCAAAGCGGTGGAAAACGGCACCGCCCCCCGCATTCCCCAGGACGATAGCCTCGCCACCCTGGCTCCTCCCCTGAAAAAAGAGGATGCCCGACTGGATTTTTCCGCTTCTTCTGTCGATTTCTGCAACCGGGTCCGGGGATGCAACCCGTCGCCGGGAGCTTTTGCCCTCTGCGAGGACGGAAGCCCCCTCAAGGTGCACCGCGCCATCCCCGTCCACGACCGGAAAGGGGAGCCCGGCGTCCTGCTGGACAAAAAGCGGCTGATTGTGGGCTGCGGCGACGGCGCCGTAGAACTGCTCACCGTCCAGCCGCAGGGCAAAAAAGCCATGGAGGGCAGTGCCTTCCTCAACGGGCTGCGGGGCGCCCCATTGCGGCTTCTGTAGACAATGGCATTTTAAAGTTCATCCCCCTGCCGTATGACAGGGGGATGTTTTGTTGGTATCGTGGCTTCACACCGTTTGCCGTTTGGTGGCCAGCAACCGCTCCACCCGCTGCTGCAAAAACCAGGGAGCCTGCGCGTCAATATGTTCAGAGCGAGCTATGGGCCGCCCCATTGCGGCGTCTGTAGTCAATCATATTTCAAAGTTAACCCCCTGCCGTATGACAGGGGGATGTTTTGTTGGTATCGCGGCTTCACACCGTTTGCCGCTTGGTGGCCAGCAACCGCTCCACCCGCTGCTGCAAAAACATCAGGGAGCCTGCGTCGATGCGGTAGCGGAACTGGGTGATGATGCCGCCCTTCTGGTGAAACGTCCGCAGCGCGTCCAGTTCCTGGGCGGTGCAATACCCGGCGTACTGGTCGGGGACAATCACCGCATCCAGGTCGGCTAGAAACTCCGCCAGGTCCCGGCCGCTCCCCAGAGGAAAGCGGGGAAGCTCGGAAAACCCGGTAATTCCGGCCAGTTGCCGGCGAATGATGCCGGAAAACTTTTCGCTTACCGTCAACACCCCCGTTTTGACCCCGCTTAATCGGGCCACTTCCGCCACCGAGCGTCGGGAAGGGGAAAGGGCCACCCGCAGCACCTTTTCTTCGGGGATGATCTGGGTCACCTGATCGTAATGGGTGCTGGTGGTCACCAAAAGGTCGGTGGTGTCGTCCAGCTTGTAAGGGGAGTTTAGCAAATCGTCCAGCAACAGGCGCTGCACTTCGGTGCCCGGCACCTGAGCCACCTGGTCCGAAATCACCTGCAGAGTTTCGGGGTTGCAGTCGGCCACCGCCACCCGGACAAAACCGGCCTGTTCCTGCCGCTCCCGAAGTTTGAGGGTGAGAAAAATCCGAATTTCCTCCAGGGTAAAGCCCAATTCCTCCAGCCGGCCTAGCATTTCGTCGATGGCCTGCATGGCCTTGTCCTTTTTCCCGGTTCGTTCCTGCTCGGCGGCCCGAACAAAGGTACCCCGTCCCTGCACTTTGACAATGACTTTTCGGCGCTCCAGCTCGTCGTAGGCGTGTTTTACCGTTCCCAGGGCAAGGCCGGTGTAATCGGAAAGCTCCCGAACGGTGGGTAGGCGGCTTTCCGGCGGAAGGGCTCCCCGTTCCACGCTGGCCTGAATCCGATCGGCCAGTTGCTGGTAAAGGGGTTCCGTTCCCGAAAAAGCCTCTTTCTTCAGTTGTTTAGCCACTTCCGGGGATAACATCCATTCAGGCACCTTCCCGCCTCCCGGCCAGATACTCCTGCCTTCCCTGTTGGTATAGATTGTTGCCCAGGCTGTCAATGACGACGGTCAAAGGCATGTCCCGCACTTCCAGCCGGCGAATTGCCTCCGCCCCCAGGTCTTCATAGGCCACAATCTCGCTGCTGACAACGCAACGGGCCAGCAAAGCCCCCGCTCCGCCAATGGCCCCAAAGTAGACGGCGTTGTGTTCCTTCATGGCGGCCACCACCTCGGGCCCCCGCTTGCCCTTGCCAATCATGCCGGTCAGGCCCATGGCAATGAGGGTGGGGGCGTAGGCGTCCATCCGATAACTGGTGGTGGGCCCTGCCGACCCGATGGGCTGACCCGGCTTTGCGGGAGTGGGCCCCACATAGTAAATCACCGCGTTTTGCATGGGGAAAGGCAGCTCCTTTCCCTCTTTGACCAGTTCTACCAGCCGCTTGTGGGCCGCATCTCGGGCTGTATAAATGGTGCCGGACAAAAGCACGCTGTCTCCGCAGCGCAGTTCCTTTGCCACTTCCGGGCTCAACGGTGCCGTGATCCGCTTGCTCATCTTTTGTCCTCCCTGCCAGTGTGTCACAAATTGTGCCATAGAATCATACAACAATGCCTGATTGTTCTATATCAAAGTTTAGCACAAACTGGTCTACCAGGCAAGACGGAGAGGAAATCTATCCTTTTTATCTTTCTTGCGCCCGCAAGGTGCTCCACTCTTTGCGAACCTGCTCCATGGCTTCCTCCCAGGTCAGCTCCCGGATGGAAAAGTAGCTTCTCACCGCCTCCCCGAACCCGCGGTTGACCCAATCGGCAGGGAATTCCTGATAGCGCCTGGGCAGAAACGCCCCCTGCTCGATATACCCCAACATCTGCTTGTGCAGCACCACGCCGGTATCCACCGCCGTGTCCCGATAGGGGGAGACCACGCCGAAGCGGGTGGCCAGCAGGGTAGCCCCCGTCTCGCTCCGATAAAGCCAGGTGAGGAAGTCCAGCGCCAGCGCTTTGCTTTCGGGGGCGGCGTTGGCTCCCACCGCCCAGTAGGCGGGGACCTCCGCATAAATTCTGCCTTCTTCCTCCTCCGGCAGGGGGATGGGGAGCAGCCGCAGCCGCCGCGCCACC
>JAKPGH010000087.1 GCA_029550985.1 Bacillota bacterium | reverse complement strand
TTGTTGGCGCTGTATAAGGCTTTGTACTACAGCGGCATCTACAACGTCGGCAAAGCGGCCGTTCTGTTCTCCATTTTAAGGCTGATCATCATCGTCAATTTGGGGCTTGCGGTGTTTAATCTGCTCCCCATTCCGCCCTTGGACGGCTCCAAACTGCTGGGAGCCTTTCTCCCCGACCGCCTCTATTACCGGGTGGCAAGGCACGAAAGAGTGATTTACCTTGCTTTGTTCGTCCTGCTGTGGACCGGGGTTCTCAGCGCGCCCCTTGCCTATTTGAGAAGCCAGCTTCTCGTTTGGTTGGATGTTGTCACCCGCCCCGTCGACATGCTGTTTACTGGGAGATGATTATGGATACTCTCAGCTTTACCGTTGCGGAATACCAGGGCCCTTTGGATTTGATTCTTCACCTGATTTCGAAGCACAAGCTGAACATCTTTGACATCGACATTTCCTCCCTTCTGGAACAGTATTTAAACGCCATCAACTCCTGGAAAGAGCAGAACCTGGAGGTTTCCAGCGAGTTTTTGGAAATGGCAAGCCGCTTAGTTTACATCAAGACGGTTTCCCTGCTGCCCCGCCACGAGGAGGAGCACGAAAAACTCCGCCAGGATTTGACCGGGCAGCTCATCGAGTATTCCATCTGCAAACAAGCAGCCAAAACCCTTGGCTCTTTGTATATTGGTCAGGATATTTTCGTGCGGGGACCTGCTCCCATCAAAATCGACCCCACCTACACCCTCACCCATCCGGCGAGTGTTTTGCTTGCCGCCCTTTCCGACGCCATGGGCAGGGGTGCGAGGCGCCTGCCTCCGTCCCAGGAGGTGTTTGAGCCCCTGGTCCACCGCCCCATCGTCTCGGTGACCACCAAAATCTTTTCTGTGTTGCGCACCCTGAGGGTGGACGGCAGGGTGAAGTTGGACAGGCTCTACCGCATGAACACCGACCGCAGTGGCGTTATCGCCACCTTTCTGGCTTTGCTGGAGCTGATGAAATCCGGCAAGATTGCCCTGCAGAACGACCAGGTGGAGCTTATTTCCGCCGGCAAAAAGCAGGAGCCGGTATCATCCCCAAGGTGAAAGACGCTTTTGCGCGCCCAACACCCATGATTCTTTTTTGACAGGAGAGCGTCTGTTTTGAATTGGAATCGTTTGGAACGCCAAATTGAGGCCATTGTGTTTGCCGCGGGAGACCCCATTGAGATTTCCCGCATTGCCCAAGCGCTGGACGTGGAGGAATCGGTGGTCCGGCACTGCATCAACCGCATCCGGGAACGGTATTTCGACGACCAAAGCCCTTTTGACCTGGTGATGCTGGACAATGCCGTCCAGATGTGCACCCTGCCGGAGTACGGGAATGTGATTCGCAGCGCGTTGGAGCTGCGCCGCACCACCCCTCTTTCCCAGGCGGCTTTGGAAGTTTTGGCCACCATTGCCTACAACCAGCCGGTCACCCGCTCCTTTGTGGAGCAGGTAAGGGGAGTGGACTGCTCCTCCATCATCCGGTCACTGGTGAAAAAGGGCCTTATCGAAGAAGCGGGAAGGCTGAACATTCCCGGCAAGCCCATCGCCTACCGCACCACCCCCATCTTTTTGCGAAGCTTTGGACTCAGCAGCCTAGAGCAACTTCCCGTCCTTCCCGAAGAGCCGGAGGAGGAAAAAGGGGAGGCCAAACAGCTGGAAGGCCAGATGGACTTCTTTGAGCTGTAACCCAATAGTTGCCGCCTGAAGCAGGCGCGCACGGCATAGGAGGTGCATCGTGAAAGGACTGGCCATTTTCGGCGGGATTCTTTTGCTTTTGCTGTTCCTCCTGCTGTCCAGCGTTCGCCTGCACGTCTCGTTTTCGCAGGGGCAGGCAAGGGTCAGCCTCCACTACCTGTTTCTGCGGTTTCGCCTCTTTCCTTCCAAAGAGAAGAAGGGAAAGGAAAAACCAAAGAAAGCCGCCAAAGAAACGAAAGAAGCCCAGTCGGAAGAAAAGCCCCGGAAAAAGAGCCTTTCCCAACGGCTGGAGGGCATCCGGCATTTTATCGGCAGCTCCGGCAAGGCGTTCCAGCAGATGCGCCGCCACATCATCTTCTACAAGCTGCAAGGGCATATCACCGTTTCCCGGGAGGACGCCCACCAAACCGCCCTTGCCTACGCCAAATTTACGTTGTTTCTCCAGGCGTTGCTGGAGATTGTGGACAGCCTCTTTGTCCTGAAAATGCACAAGCTCACCGTCTCTCCCGACTTTACCCGGGAGAGGAGCACATACGATGTTTCCTTTCGCATCCGCTTTCGCCCCCTGTTTCTTTTGACAGCGGGGGGAAGACTGCTGCTTGCCCTGTTGTGGGGCGCGTCCGGCGGCAGCCAAAAATCTGTCAGTAAAGGTGGTTCCTATGAGTCAGCAGCATCCCATCGGTGAATTTACCACTTCCGCCCTAAACTCTCTGCGCTCGTTGGTGGATGTCAACACCATCATCGGCGACCCCATCACCGTGGCCGACGGGGTGGTGATTCTCCCCGTCTCCAAGGTCAGCTTCGGCTACGCTTCGGGAGGCAGCGACCTGCCCGCCAAAACCACCGACCTCTTTGGGGGAGCCACCGGGGGCGGCGTCACCATTCAGCCTTTGGCCTTCCTGGTGATTACCAAGGACGGGGTGGAGCTGTTGCAGCTGCAAACGGCGGAAAACACCGGCGACCGCATTGTCAACGCCGTCCCGGGGCTGGTGGACAAGCTTTTGTCCCTGGTGAAGAAAGACAAAAAGCAGGAAAGCGGGGACGCCGAAGCGACCTCCAAGTAAACCTGTCCTAAAGCCTAATTGTTCCGCACCCTTCATATC
>JAKPGH010000085.1 GCA_029550985.1 Bacillota bacterium | reverse complement strand
GGATATAGAAGGATATAGAAGGAGATTGCAATGAAATCTACTGGAATCGTACGTCGAGTTGATGACTTGGGAAGAATCGTCCTGCCCCGCAAACTGCGAAAAGTGCTGGACATTAATGAAAGAGACGAGCTGGAAATCTTTATGCAAGGAAACTCCATTATATTGCAGAAACATCAGCCAAACTGCATTTTCTGCGGCAGCTCCAACGGCATTGAGTCCTTTAAGGGCAAAAACATCTGCGCAGACTGCTTCAAGGAACTGACCAGCAAAGAGTAACCATCGGAAACCTACATAATCGAAATATATTTGATGCACTCCATAAAAAACAGACAATCCTAATAGGGATTGTCTGTTTTTTACTTTCCGAAGAGAATCAATTTGCACAAATCGAACTACCTTTTTCCCGATAATCAGACAAATCCGTTTGCTATACTAATGCAGTGTGCCTGGACGGGAGATAAAAACAAGAGAATCCCCTTATGAATTCTTATGATTTAAACAATATTTTATTGATTTGTAGTATTTATTTTAAGTAATGTGTCAAATTTTTGCTTGTAAATAAAGTCCTGAATTGGTAAAATACTTAAAAAGGAAGGATTGCGCTTGTATACCAAACCCAAGCAGAAACGAGGGATGTGAAAATGCCTGTTGCCAAAAAGACAATCCAATCCCTAAACGCTTTTGTCCGGGGCGAACACTACCGGGTTCAACAGATTTTGGGCAACCATACGGAAAAGCGCCGGGGAAAAGAAGGAGTTGTGTTTCGCACCTGGGCGCCCAATGCGGAAAAAGTCTCCGTGGTCGGGGACTTCAACCATTGGGATCCGGAGAAGAATCCCTGTGTCCTGCTGGAGGATACAGGCGTTTGGGAAGCCTTTCTCACCGAAGTCAAACCTTACGACGCCTATAAATACGCCATTACGGGGAAAAACGGCCAAACCGTTCTAAAATCCGACCCCTTTGCCCTTCACTTTGAAACCCCTCCCGCCAACGCATCCAAGGTGCTGGAGCCTTCCCCCTTTCGCTGGACCGATTCCCGCTGGATGAAAAAGCGGGCGGCCCAAAAACACTTTCAAAGCCCCATGAACATCTACGAGCTTCACATGGGTTCCTGGCGGCGTTATCCCGACGGTTCCCTGTTTGACTACGTTAAGCTGGCGCAGGAACTGTCGGTCTATCTCAAGGAGATGGGGTACACCCACGTGGAGGTGATGCCCATCACCGAACACCCCTACGACGGTTCCTGGGGCTATCAGGTCACCGGTTATTTTGCCCCCACCTCCCGCTACGGCACCCCCGACCAGTTCAAGGAGTTTGTCAACATTATGCACCGGGCGGGCATCGGCGTGCTGATGGACTGGGTCCCCGCCCATTTCCCCAAAGACGCCCACGGACTGTACGAATACGACGGGGGTCCCTGCTACGAGTACGCCGACCCGAAAAAGAGCGAGCACCTAGGCTGGGGTACCCGAGTGTTTGATTACACCAAGCCTCAGGTTCGCAGCTTTTTGATTTCCAGCGCTCTGTTCTGGATTGAGGAGTACCACATCGACGGCCTGCGCCTGGATGCGGTGGCCTCCATGCTTTATTTGGACTACGACCGGCAGCAAACCGGCTGGACCCCCAACATCTACGGCGGGCGGGAAAATTTAGAAGCGGTGGAGTTTCTGCAAAACCTCAATCAAACCATTCTCACCCTGCACCCCGACGTGTTGATGATTGCCGAAGAGAGCACCGCCTGGCCTTTGGTCACCAAACCACCGCACGTGGGGGGATTGGGCTTCCATTACAAGTGGAATATGGGCTGGATGAACGACATTCTCCACTACATTTCCCTGGAGCCCGTTTATCGCCCCTTCAACCATGACAAGCTTACCTTTTCCATGTTTTACGCCTTCTCGGAAAATTTTGTGCTGCCCATCTCCCACGACGAGGTGGTCCACGGCAAGCGCTCCCTCATCGAAAAGATGCCGGGAGAGTACGCCCAAAAATTTGCCGGAGCCAGGACTTTTTTGGGCTACATGATGAGCCACCCCGGCAAAAAACTGCTGTTTATGGGATGCGAATTCGCCCAGTTTATCGAGTGGGACTACCGAAAAGAACTGGATTGGCTGCTGCTGGACTATGAAAGCCACCGCCAGTTCCAACACTATGTGAAGACCCTCAACCACTTTTACCTCAAGCACCCCTGCCTGTGGCAGGTGGAGGACAGCTGGGAAGGGTTTCAGTGGGTGGTGGCCGACGATTACAGTCAAAGCGTCATCGTCTTCCGCCGGATCGACGAAGAGGAAAACGAGCTGGTGGTGGTCTGCAACTTTGCCCCGGTCACCCGCTACAACTACCGCTTCGGGGTCAAAGCCGCCCGCGGCTACACCCGGGTGCTCTGCTCCGACGACGCGGAATTTGGCGGCGCCGCCATCTGCGACCAGACCCGGTACCGCTGCGAAAAAGTCCCCATGCACGGCTACGACCAAAGCATCTGCATTACCATCCCCGCTTTCAGTGTCTCCTGGTATAAGCCGGTGGGGCTGAAAAAGAATAAGCCCGTCCTCGCCGTGGAGGATGCTCCGAAAGACAAAGACCAGGATTCATAAAACGTCACTGTTCCACGAGGGTTTTGGCACCTCCTATCACGAAGGGAGCGAAAAGGCTTGTTAAAGTATCATAAGAAAAAATGGATTGCCATGATTTTAGCAGGCGGGCAGGGCAGCCGGCTCCTTTCCCTGACCAAACGGCTGGCCAAACCTGCCGTGCCCTTTGGGGGCAAATACCGCATCATCGACTTTACCCTTTCCAACTGCGTCAACTCCGGCATCGATACGGTAGGGGTGCTCACCCAGTACCAGCCTTTGCTGCTCAACGAGTACATCGGCAACGGCCAACCCTGGGACCTGGACCGGGTTCACGGCGGCGTCTTTGTGCTCCCCCCCTATCAGCAGAGCACCGGCTCCGACTGGTATACCGGCACCGCCAACGCCATCTACCAGAACCTCCACTTTATCCAGCGCTACGACCCCGACTATGTGCTGATTCTTTCGGGGGACCACATTTATAAGATGGATTATTCCAGAATGCTCCACTTTCACCGTCAAAAGAAGGCGGACTGCACCATCGCGGCTCTGGAGGTGCCCCGCCACGAGGCCAGCCGGTTTGGAATTTTAGCCAGCGACGAGGACGGGCGCATCACCAGCTTTGAGGAAAAGCCGGCGCAGCCCAAATCCAACATGGCCTCCATGGGCATCTACATCTTTTCCACCAAAACCCTCATCCGCTACCTGGAAGAAGATGCGGAAAACGAAGCATCCGCCAAGGATTTCGGCAAAAACGTCATTCCCGCCATGTTGGCGTCGGGTGCCCGCCTCTACGCCTACCCCTTCGAGGGCTATTGGAAGGACGTGGGCACCATCGACAGCTTGTGGGAAGCCAACATGGACCTGTTGGACCCTTCCAAGCCTTTGGATTTGGGGGACCCCCAATGGAAAATCTATGCCCGCAACGCCGTCCGCCCGCCTCAATACATTGGACACGGCGCGGTGGTACAGAATTCCATCGTCACCGAGGGCGCGGAAATTTACGGCGTGGTGGACTTTTCGGTGCTCTTTGCCAGCGTGGTGGTGGAACCTGGCGCCACGGTGCGGGACAGCATCGTCATGCCCGGCACCGTCATCCGTTCCGGAGCGGTGGTGGACTACGCCATCATTGCGGAGGGCTGTGAAATCGGGGAAAGGGCCCGGGTAGGCTCCCGGCCGGAGGATACGCCGGACAAATCCCAATGGGGCGTCACCGTCATAGCGGAAGGGGTCACCGTCGCTCCCGGCTCGGTAGTTCCCGCCAAAGCCGTGGTGGACGACAATTGGGACATCGGCCCGCAGCATACTCTGGACGCGCCAACCTCCGCCAAGGAAGTGGGAGAGGTGGTGAGAGCATGAAGAACCTTCTGGGTATTGTGTTTTCCAACTCCCACAAGCACATCATCAGCGAGTTGACCCCCAACCGCTGCATGGGTTCCCTTCCGGTGGGGGGCAGATACCGCCTGATTGACTTTGTCCTCTCCACCCTGGCCAATTCCGGCGTGGAAGACGTGGGCGTCATCACCCAAACCAACTATCAAAGCCTGATGGAACATCTGGGCAACGGGCGGGAATGGGACCTTTCCCGCAAGTCGGGGGGACTTGTCATCTTCCCTCCCTTTTCCCGCACCGAAAGCGGCATGTACCGCGGGCGCATCGATGCTCTTTACAGCATTTTGGGTTATCTGCGGTCCAGCCCCGCCACCCATGTCATCATCTGTGACTGCGACATGATTTTCAACACCACTTACGAAGACATGCTCCTTTCCCATATCGACAGCGGGGCGGATATCACCATATTGTATAAAAAAATGCCTCTGGAAGCCGACGCCGCCAAGGACGCCTGCGTCCTTTCCCTGGCGGAGGACGGACGGGTACAGGATGTGATGATAAGCCCTCCCGTCGCCGGAGAGCATAACCTTTACCTCAACATCATGATCACCTCCAAAAGCCTGCTGGAATATCTGGTGAGCAGCTGCTACAGCCACAACCAATATTCCTTGGCGCGGGACATTCTGCAGGCAAAGGCGGGGCAGTACCACATCCACGCCTACGAGTACACAGGGTATGTGAGCCGCCTATATTCTCTGCAAAGCTACTACAACGCCAACATGGCTCTGCTGGACCCCCAGGTGCGCCGGCAGCTCTTCCCTCGGGAGATGCCCATCTACACCAGAGTGCGGGACGAAGCCCCCGTCCGCTACGGTTTGGGCTCCAACGTCTCCAACTCTCTGCTGGCCGACGGCTGCGTGGTGGAGGGAGAGGTAGAAAACAGCATCCTGTTCCGGGGAGTCACGGTGGGCAAAAAGGCAAAGGTGAAAAATAGCATCATCATGCAGGACACCGTTATTGGGGAGAACTCCCAGCTGGAGTGGGTGATGACCGACAAAAACGTCACTGTCCGGGAGGGCCGCATGTTGACCGGTTTTCGCACCTATCCCATCTACATCGCCAAAGGCTCGGTCATCTGACCGTATGCGGCTGAGCCGGACAAAGGAGTGAAGTTGCGTTGAAGATATTGCTTGCCGCCAGCGAGGCGGTCCCCTTTGCCAAGTCGGGCGGGCTGGCCGATGTGGCCGGTTCGCTGGCAAAGGCCATCCGCAACCGCGGTCAGGCCTGCCGGGTGGTATTGCCTCTTTACAGCGATGTTCCCGACCACCTTCGGGCCGGGATGAAGGAAATCGCCCGCTTTCAGGTGCCGTTGGCCTGGCGCAACCAGTACTGCGGCGTTCTGACAACCACCTGTAACGGGGTCAAGTACTATTTTGTGGACAACGAATACTACTTCAAGCGGAGGGGGCTGTACGGCCACTACGACGATGGGGAACGGTTTGCCTTCTTTTCCCGGGCGGTTTTGGAGATGCTCCACCACATCGATTTTGAGCCGGACATCATCCACTGCAACGACTGGCAGACCGCCCTGATTCCCGTCTTTTTGGACGTGTTCTACCGGCAGAGCGAAAAGCATCGGAACATCAAAACGGTGTTTACCATCCACAACATCCAGTATCAGGGGGCCTTCGGGTTGGAAATCATCCCCGACGTGCTGGGCTTGCCGGAAAGCGCCCACGGTATGGTGGAATTTAAGGGCAGCTGCAACTACATGAAGGCCGGCATCGAGCAGTGCCATGCTCTCACCACCGTTTCCCCCACCTATGCCCAGGAACTGACCGACCCCTGGTTTGCCCACGGCCTACATACGCAGGTGGCCGAAAAGCAGTATAAAATGAAAGGCATTCTCAACGGCATCGACCAGAAGGAGTACAACCCCGCCACCGACCCCCATCTGGCGCAAAACTACACATCCTCCAACCTTGCGGGAAAAGCAGCCTGCAAACAGGCCCTGCAACGGGAAATGGGGCTGGAGCAAAATCCCTCCGTTCCCCTCATCGGCATGGTGACCCGCCTGGCCGACCACAAGGGGCTGGATTTGGTTCAGTGGGCCTTTTCCAGCCTGATGGAGCGCCCGGTGCAGTTTGTGCTGCTGGGTTCGGGGGATTGGCAACTGGAGCAGTTTTTCCGGGACGCTGCCGGACGCTATCCCGGCAGAGCGGGCATTTGCATTGGATTCAACGAAGCCCTTGCCCGGCGGATTTACAGCGGCGCCGATATGTTCCTGATGCCCAGCCGCAGCGAGCCCTGCGGTTTGGCCCAAATGATTGCCATGCGTTACGGCACCATTCCCATCGTCCGCTCCACCGGCGGGTTGCGGGACAGCGTGCGGGACTTTGGCGGGGAAAACGGCAACGGCTACACCTTCCTCACCTATCAGGCCGACGATATGCTGGATGCCATCCTCCGCGCCTGCCGGGACTACGCCAATCCCCCGCTTTGGGTGGAGCACTGCCGGGCGGCCATGAGCTGCGACTTTGGCTGGGGCCGTTCTGCCGCGGAATACATCTCCCTTTATCGGAATCTTCTATCTATGTAATACATTTTTTCTTTGTGGTTTTTGTATAATAATTACCAAATCCGTCCATACTCTCCACACGACAACAGAGAGAGGACGGATTGTTTCTATGAAGCGTTGGGAGCTTTCCCTTATCATCGGTATGATTCTGGCGGTGATTTTCACCTCCTTTGGAGCTTTTGGAGCCGAATGCCGGCAGGTGAGCCGGCAGGTGCTGCGGCTGCATGTTCTTGCCAATTCCGACAGCCCCCGGGATCAGGAATTGAAGCTGAAGGTTCGGGACGCCGTGCTGGAAGGCACCTCCGACTTATTTCAAACCACCGCGAACAAGGAAACTTTAATGGCCCAGGCTCGGGACCACCTGAAGGAAATCGAGTCCATCGCCGCAGATACCCTGCGGGAAAACGGCTCTTCGGAGCAGGTAAAAGCCGAGCTGGTTCACATGTATTTTGAAACCCGGAATTACGGCGACATCACCCTGCCCGCCGGATATTACGACGCGGTGCGCCTGACCATCGGCGACGGAAAAGGGCAAAACTGGTGGTGCGTCATGTTTCCCCCCATGTGCATTCCCGCCGCCACCGCCTCCCCCCTGCCTTTGGAGGAGCAGCTGGCCCATCTGGGGGAGGAAACCCAATATGTCCCCCGCTTTGCCGTGGTGGAGCTGATTGAAAGCCTCATGGCGGAAGAAGACGCATCCCCCTCCGACGAAGTCGACACAACGGATGCGGGAGCTTAAATCAAAACAGGAGCGGACGTTTACGGCGTCTGCTCCTGTTTTTCCTGTTTTAATGGCCATTGGAACCCGCTTGCTCGATAATATCGGTGGGGGCGAGGCGGATACTGTTCAAATCATCCAAACGCTCGAACCGCTCTTTGCCCACCAGCCCGGTGACAAAATACAGTTCGCTTTGGCGGTCGTACTGAATCTCGTCCAGGAGGCGGAACCCTTCGATTTCGCTTGTGTTGGCCACATGAATGCGGGGGCCGGTGCATCGGAAAAGAGTCTCGCCGATTTTAATGTGCTCGTCGTCCACAAAGCTGACCTCCAGATTTTGCCGAATCAGTTCCCGCACCCTCTTTTCCACCTTTTCCAGGTCGAAGCGTGGGGGCTCCATAAACTGAAGGACAAAGCCGTGGTGCACGTCTCCGTGCTTGTAAAAGGTGTTGGACTCGAAGCCGAACTCATTGATGAGCACCATGGTGGAAAGATCTTCGGCGGTGTGAGCCATCTTGCGGTAGCGGATGGAGATATGAACAATATCGGCAATATCCTGAGGCAAGGGCCCGAAGACATTGGGGCGGGTGACAATGACCTCCTCCCCGATGCCCACAATCAAATCGGCGCTCTGCTTGAGCAGAGGAGCCACCAGCTCGAAATGCTCCACCACCACCCGCTTGCCCAAATCCACCGCCTTTTGGATGGCCGCCGCCAATTCCCCCAGTTGGGTAAACGCCTGCTCAAAGCGGACATCCACATGGTAGGTGTGGGGGCTGAAAAACAGGTTTCCGTTGATATCCAGCAGCGGCAGCGGGCGGACGTTGACGCCGTTGTCGTCGTTGGTAAGCTCCAGTCCGGGAAACATGCCCTTTACCAGCAGGCTTTTTCCGGAGCCGGGGCTGCCGATGATGCCGATCAGCAGGTCCTTTGCGCTGAGATACATCTGGGAAATTTGATATCCTAGATTAAGCAGCCGTTGCTCCCCCCGCGGGGCAAAATAGACGGAATATCGCAACTGGTCCTGGGTGAGGTTAAAAATCATACTGTGTCCTCCCGACGTTTTGAGGCGGATACTCCCGCTTCGACCTCATTGACAACGAAATTCAGCACCATTATACTATAAATGTAGAATTAAGGCTATACTGCGGGGCAAATTGATGCCGCGACCCGTATGGCCGAGCAACTCTAAAAACACCTTATAGGAAGTTGGTCAATCTTGGAGCATCCATTCGAAATGCAGAGCACCCGCGCCTTGTTCAACAGTCGGGCCGCTACCTGGGATCAGCTTCACACCCACGACCCGGCTAAAATTTCCCTGATGCTGGCTCTTTCCGATCTGTCCCCGGGGATGGATTTTCTGGACGTGGGCTGCGGCACCGGCGTGTTGGAACCCTACCTGTTGCGCTATCAGCCTCGCCGGGTCATAGCGGTGGACTTTGCCGAAAAGATGATTGAAATTGCCCGCAAAAAGCTACAGGACCCAAGGGTAGAGTTTCTCTGCGCCGATGTTTTCTCCTTGCAGGGAGAACTGTGCGACTGCTGTTTTTTATACAACGCCTTTCCCCATTTCAGCGACCCTCACCGCCTGCTGGAGCACCTTTTCACCCTCATTCGCCCCGGCGGAAGGCTGAGCATTTCCCACACCAGGGGAAAAGCGGGAGACGCGTATCTGGGGCAGGTGCTCTACGGGCATCCGGTACATCCCAACCAAGGCCTGGTCAATTTGATGCGCCCTTACTTTCATGTAGACGCCACCGTGGACAACGGCGCTCTCTTTTTTATTTCCGGTACTCGCCGGGCTTAGTGTGCTTCGGCCCCGCCTTGCAAGGTCGGGGCTTTTTCATGCCGCTTTTTGGCAAAGGAGCAAGCATTTTATTGGAGTTTACTATTGACCGGAAACATGATAAACTAAAGTCAGTGAAGTAATTGACAGCGACGTTCCTATAAAGGGCGGTGACTTCATGAAGTTGGAGCTGACGCAGACACAAAAGCAGGTTATCACCCTGCAGATGCAGCAATCGCTCAAAATTCTGCAAATGAGCACCTTGGATTTGGAGCAGTACATTCAAAACGAGGTGCTGGAAAATCCTTTGTTGGAAATTGAAATGCCCCAGGAGGAAGAGGACCCCGGGGAAGCTCGTTTGAAAAAACTGGAGTGGTTGGAGTCGATGGACCATTCCAACACCTACCAGTACGACTACTTTTCCCAGGAAGATTCCCGGGAACCTTCCCTGTTGGAAAAGGGCGCTCACGTTTCCCTGACCGACGTATTGCTTCAGCAGTTGCCTGGTTTTCGGCTGAGTTCCGCCATGGAGCTGCTGGTCCGCCGTATTATCGAAAACCTGGATGAAAACGGCTACCTCACCTGCAGCAAAGAACAGTTGGCCCACTTCCTGAAAGTAACTTTGCAAAAGCTGGAAGAAGCGCTGACCATCCTGCACCGGATGGACCCCGCGGGGGTGGGCGCCGAGGACTTGCGGGAGTGTCTGTTGATTCAGGCCCGCCGGATGGAAAGCCCCCATCCTCTGCTTTTTGAGCTGATTGAACATCACCTGGATACCCTCGCCAAAAACCATCTGGACAAGCTGGCGCAGGATTTGGGCGCCACCATCGAAGAAGTCAAAAAGGCGCGGGCGCAGCTGTTGTCCCTCAACCCCAAACCGGGAAACGGCTACAGCGCCTACAACGCCGTTCCCTATATTCGCCCCGATTTGTTTGTAGTGCATTTCGAGGGCCGCTTTGAAATCATCTACAACGACTACTTTCAGCCCAAAATCACCCTCAACGCCTTTTACCGCAATATTGTCAACGGCGGGGACAAGGAAGCCACCGCCTACATACGGGAGCGGTTGCAAAAAGCGGAACAGCTCATTGCCTCCATCCAACAGCGGAAAGCCACCATGATGAATTGCTCCGGCGCCATTGTCCGGCGGCAAACCCGGTTTTTCCAGGAAGGGCCCGGTCATCTGGTTCCCATGACGCTGGCCGATGTGGCAAAGGATTTGGGCATTCATCCCTCCACCGTCAGCCGGGCCATCCACGGCAAATACCTGCAATGCCAGTGGGGCACCTATCGTTTGGGAGATTTCTTCTCCCGCCATGTGAGCAAAAAGCTGGAGAACACCTCGCAGGATATGGCCATCACCCACTTGCAGCGCATCATTGAAAAGGAAAACCCCAAAAAACCGTTTTCCGACCAACAGCTTGCGGAACAGCTGGCAAAACTGGGGATTCACATCTCCCGCCGCACCGTCACCAAATACCGGGAGTTGGCGGGCATTCCCTCCGCTGCGGGGCGAAAGAGGTATTAATAGACAAACTTCTGTCGGAATTGATATTTTCATGTTGAATATGGTATACTTTTAAAGCTTTCCACTTCAAATTGGACAAGGGGCTGGATGCATGACGAACTACCAATACATCGACTATGAAACCGGCCTTTCCCGAGTGAGAAACAATCAACAGCTTTATCTGCGCCTTTTGGGAATGTTTGCCGACAGCGAGGAGTTTCAAAAACTGGAGGACGCCATAGCGGCAGGAAACGACGAGGCGGCGGCTCATGTGGTTCACGCCATCAAGGGGATGAGCGGCAATCTTGCCCTGAACCCTTTGTTCGACATCACTTCCCGGCTGCTGGTTCAGTTCCGCCAACACAACATGGACTCCGCTTTAGTGAAGGAATATCACCAAGTTCTAAAGGAAACCCTGCGGGAAATAGAGGAGCTGATCCCCTCCCCTTCCCTCAAGTAAGGTATAGATGCTTTTTCAGGACGCCTTTGGCGTCCTGTTTTTTTGTGATAGCATCCCAACCGGCAGTCGCCCATCCTGCATTTTTCGCTTGGTATTTGAATAGGTATAGAATAAGACATGCCGTAACGGAGGGAAGGAGTCAGTTGTGGAAAAGAGAAGAGATTACCGCGTCCGCTCTCGGAGCCGCCGCGCCGAAGAAGAAGTGGACGCCATTGCCGTGGCGCTGACGGTGCAAATCATTGTGTGCATCATTTTGTTGATGGCCGTTGGCGTGGCCAAGAAAATCAACTATGAAAAATACGACCAGTTCAAGCAGGAGTTTACGCAACTGGTCAACGACGCCAGCGGCGAACAACTGGCCGCTTATCTCCAGGAGTTGGGGAATATCGGCCAGAACTTCTTTACGTCGGTGGAAAACTTGCTGCGCCGGATCCTGTGGGGCGAGGAACCTCCCGTTTCGCCTCCTTCGTCTCAGTCATCCACGGCGCAGGAGAGTTTTGCCTACAGCTACCTGGAGCCCCTATCAATTGTGACCAAACCCGTTCCCTACGCCATGGGCCCAAACCTCACCCAGCAATTGGAGGCTCCTCCCGGCCACACATTGGCTCCCGTCTATCTGGCCGGCTATGCTCGGCCTCCCGTCGCGGGGGAAGTCACCTCTGCCTACGCTTATCGGCTGCACCCGGTGGACGGGCAGTTGGACTTTCACAACGGCATCGACGTGGCGGCGCCCGAGGGCCGAGGGATTCTGGCGGCGCTCCCCGGCGAGGTGGTGGAGGTGGGATACTCCGAAACCTACGGAAATTACATCATTCTGCAGCACGCCACCAACCTCAAAACCTTTTACGGACACTGCTCGGATATCCTCGCCAAAGAGGGCATGGCGGTAAGGCAGGGGGAGCGCATAGCGCTGGTGGGGCAAACCGGACTGGCGACCGGCCCCCATCTGCACTTTTCGGTAATTGTGGAAGGACAGTTTGTGGACCCGTACTGGATTTTAAGTGACTATCTGGAGCTGGTGGAGTGAATTTGACGCTGCGTCTCGGCCGGCTGCGGCTGGTGTTTGATTTTTGGTTTTTTGCCGTAATTGCCTGTCTTGCCCTGCTCAACCGTCAGGCGCTGCTGCTGTACCTGATCCTTCCCGTGCTCATTCACGAGTTGGGGCATCTTTTGGTGTTGGCCTGTCTTCGCATTCCGGTGGCGGAGGTGCATTTTGCCCCGGCCAGCATCACCATCCGAACCCGCGCCACGCAACTTTCCTACCCGCGGGAATTGGCCGTGGCCTGCGCCGGCGTCGCCGCCAATCTTCTGGCGGCCTTTTTCCTTTGGAGAATGTCTTTTCACTCCATGCGCACCATGCTGATGATTGCGGCCAATCTGGCGGTGGCCCTCTTTAACCTGTTGCCGGCAGGCCGGCTGGACGGCGGGCAGATTTTGCGCTGCCTTTGCGACATTTTGTTTCCGCCCCATGTGGCGCGGAATATTTCCCGCGTCGTCAGCTTTCTCATTCTCACTCCCCTCTTTGCCTTGTCGTTGCTGCTGCTGTTGCGGGGAATGGCCAACTTTACCCTTTTCCTCTGCTGTGTCTATCTGGTGATTACCGTCCTGTTTCGGGAGTAGATTCATTCCAATGCGGAACCTTTTCTCCACGAAACACAAAGGTCCTGCCTGAGTCAGGCAGGACCTTTTTCAAACCGGCGGGCGGTTGGAGTCTATTCTTCTTCCGGCTCCAGGAGGCCGTAATTTCCGTCGTTGCGGCGGTACACCACGCAGATTTCTCCGCTGTGAGCGTTGCGGAACATGTAGAAGTTGTGGCCCACCAAATTCATCTGCAAAATGGCCTCTTCTACGTCCATAGGCTTGACGGGGAACCGTTTGGATTTGACCACTTCGTAGGTGCTTTGGGTGCCGATGAAGTCGTCGTCATACCCCTCGTCAAAGGCGGATTTGCGCAACCGCTTTTCCAGCTTGGTCTTGTTCTTGACAATTTGGCGAAAGAGAGCGTCCACCACGGCATCCAGACTATCCAGCCGGTCGTTGGTGGTTTTTTCTGCCCGAAAATACATACCATTGGATTTGATGGTTACCTCCACCGTTTCCCTGCCATTTTCGTGGATAACGGTAACGGTGGCCACTGCGGAATCGTCGAAAAACCGGTCCAGCTTGGCAAGCTTTTTGTCCAGGCTTTTCTTAAAAGAATCCCGCACCGTGGTATTCCGTGCAATCGTCTTAATGGTCATGGGCTCAGCTCCTTTGCAAGTAATCTGTCTGGTGGAAAGGCTTGTCTTGCAATTTAAGTATACCATATTATTGATGAAAAAGGATAGTACCGACTGAGAATTTTTTGTGAATGATTCACTTTTGCCGATAATAAACATCCCCCGGCATAGCCGGGGGTATTTCATATGCGGGCAAAGCCCTTTATTCCTCGCATACACGTCAAACGTGTAATACGGTCTGCCAGT
>JAKPGH010000081.1 GCA_029550985.1 Bacillota bacterium | reverse complement strand
GTCGGCATCAAACCTGAACCATGGAAACTTTAATGTTGTTTCCGTCCGCTCCACAGGCAGTGCATCCGTGCCAATTGCTTTCTTAATGAGTTCTGCTTTGCTTGCAATGAGCCTGTGGAGGTTCTCAAGAGCCGCTTCGGTAAAGCCCTCCAGCGGCATCTCAATGGTCAGGCGGTCGTCGGTTTCGCACTCGAAACCTCGCTCGGCAAGCTCATGCAGCAGTCTTTCAATCAAGTCGCTGTCCGTCATGCTGTCAAAGGAGAGCGTACCCTCCTTGTTTACGATAATGTCGCCTATTTCATAGGCGAAGGTCGGCGCACCCTTATAGTTGGCCGGAGTGTCTGTAACCTCGGTGATCGCGTTCACCAGTTCCTTGCGCCGCGTGCCTGTTACATTGAATCTGATTTCCATCTTTGTAAGCCTCCTTTGCTTCTTTGGTGCTTACATATATCACTCTAAAGCTGTGAAATAGCAAGTTGTTTATTTAAATTATGAGCAAATATTATTCCGCCGCTACCCCCGGTACATCCATGTACGCTGTTTTAACGCCGTCACGGATGAGAAACACATTCTCCGTACCACCTGCCTGCTCGATATACCTTTTGACGATTACATCACAAAACTTCTCATCCAGTTCTACTGTGTGGCAAACCCTATCTGTTTGCTCACAGGCGATAAGAGTGCTGCCTGAACCACCGAAGGGATCAAGCACGATACAGCCCGTCAGACTGGAGTTCAGGATGGGATAAGCAATCAGCGGCACCGGCTTCATGGTGGGGTGGTCGGCATTCTTCCTGGGTTTGTCAAACTCCCAGATGGTGGACTGCTTACGGTCGGAGTACCAGGCGTGCTTACCAGCCTTCTTCCAGCCAAAGAGTATCGGCTCGTGCTGCCACTGGTAGGGCGAGCGCCCCAGTACCAGCGACTGCTTCTTCCAGATGCAAGTTCCAGACAGGTAAAAGCCAGCGTCAGAAAACGCCCTGCGGAAGTTTAATCCCTCAGTGTCAGCGTGGAACACATAGATGCTGGCATCTTTTGCCATTGCTTTTTCAGTAAGGATAAAAGCCTCCAGTAGGAATTGATAAAACTTATCGCCAGCCATGTTGTCGTTTTTAATTTTGCCCACAGTGCCTTCATAATTCACATTATATGGAGGGTCGGTCACCACAAGGTTAGCCAGTTTGCCGTCCATCAGCAGGGCAAAGGTATCGGGCTTTGTACTGTCACCGCAAACAAGACGGTGTTTTCCAAGAAGCCATAGGTCACCCGGCTTTGTGATGGCAGGCTTTTGCAGTTCTCTCTCCACGTCGAAATCGTCGTCCTTGACATCTTCCACACTGCCCAGCAGCTTATTTAACTCCACATCATCGAAACCAAGAAGGTTGATATCAAAATCCGACCCCTGCAAATCCGCAATCTCCACTGACAGCATCTCAGTATCCCAGCCAGCGTTTAGTGCTAGACGGTTGTCCGCGATGATATAGGCCCGTTTCTGGGCTTCGGTCAGGTGCTCTGCAAATACGCAGGGAACCTCTGTAATGCCTTCCTCCTTGGCAGCCATGATTCTGCCATGGCCTGCAATGACGTTTAAATTCTTGTCAACGATGACCGGATTGACGAAGCCAAATTCCCGTAAGGAAGCCCGAAGCTGGAGAATCTGCTCCTTGCTGTGGGTGCGGGCATTTCGGGTATACGGGACCAACCGGTCTATATTCACTTTTTCAAAACGCTCGGTTGTGTTCATATAGCGTCACCGTCCTTTCCTGCCCGATAAGAGGGCTTCCATAATGTCGTCCTGCGGGTTTCCCACAAAAGCTGTGGTGCAGTTTTGCTTGACGATGTCGAAAATCTCATACCAGAGCAGGTTTGCCTGCTTCTGGAACGACTGGCTCATCTGCACAAAGGGACTGGTAATCGCTCCACCCGTCGTGGGGTGCTTCCCCAAAAGCCCGTATGTGCTTATGGCTTCCTCACACTGAATGTAGCGGGTAAATGCCTGTGCATATGCTTCGATGAGCCTTGGATTGACGAATTTCTCACATCCGCGCTCCTTGAGCCATCTCCATGTTTCTATGAATAGGGCATCTGCACCCAGGGGCTTACCATCTTTCTGCCTCGAGCTAAGGTAATCGCTCGGGGTAGGCATATCCTCGCCGTATAAGTCGGCGGCTCCGTTCAGATCTTCGGCTTCCAGCATCGATTCAGGGTGAATATCCGGCACTTCAAGCACTTTTGCTGCTTTGCCTTTTGTAATTTTATCTGCAAGGGGCTGCGGCTTATCGCCTGCTCGGACGCGCCTGCCGCCCCTGTTGGTTCCGTCTTTTGCCACGCGTCGTCACCTCCTCCTTGCTGTGGCGGGTTAATCCCCCGTTTGAACCGTAATTTTTGCGCGCGTGACCCCCCCGCCCGTTGCACGGGAAGAGGGTCACAGGGATTTTGACCGCCCCTACCGTCCCCAGCGTCCGCCTTCGCGGGCAGTAATTCCGGAATGACAAGGGGTACACAAGGCCATAAGGTTGGCATAGTCGTTTGTGCCGCCTTGAGAAAGCGGCTTAATGTGGTGTACTTCCTCGGCGGGTGTCAGCCGTCCATGCTTTTCACACTGCTCGCAAAGGGGATGGGCGGCAATGTACCTGTCTCGGATTCGCTTCCATGTCCTGCCGTAGCGTTTCTTTACCGCAGGATCACGCTGGTATCGCTCGTATCGTTTAGCCTCCATCTTGGCATGCTCCTCACAGAACCTGCCGTCTGTCAATTTCGGACAACCTGAGTGGGAACATGGCCGTTTGGGTTTGTATGGCATTGGGTCACCTCTTTTTCGGCAAACAAAAAGCCCTCGCGGGTATTCCCGAGAAGGCTCGTGTATAGTTTTCGATAATACTATAATAACACCGCTAATTTGAAAAATCGTCCGCGAAATTACTCATTTGCCATACAAGAGTAGTGCCAGATGCTGCAGCGCACGGTTTTTCTTATTGTAGGCAGAAGACCGCTCAATGTTGAACCGATCGCAAATGTTTAATACCGCTTGGATTTGTTTGTGTTCCACGTTCAGATAGAATTCCTGCAGAACAAATCTCTCTTCTTCAGAGAGTGCTTCCCAGGCAGGCTGAAACCAATTCATGTATTCCAGTGCTTGCCTGTAACGCTCTTTTAGAACATCGATTTCATCAATGCAAGCAGCCAACTTGTTTTCACCCGTTTTGGGGTCATGTACTGACGGCATTCCAGTTAGCTTGGGACTTCTTGGAGAATTCATTCTTTCTTGGATACCCGCAATCTCTTCATCAGTGTGGTCAATAATGTACTGCATGCTGCTATAGTCTTTCAAAGCATTAATTGCCGCCGCTTTTTTATCTAAATACTGCCAAACGATATTCATACGCAATCCTCCTTCAACGCTGCTTTTACTGCATCAATTAATGCAGTCTGGGTTTTATCCTTTTGCCGCAGGGCTTTCATAACCTGCTCGTCAATTGTGCCTTCGGCGATGATATGGTGGATAACCACCGTGTTCTTTTGCCCCTGCCGCCAGAGCCTGGCATTGGTCTGCTGGTAGAGTTCCAGGCTCCACGTCAGTGAGAACCAAACCAGGGCAGAGCCGCCAGCCTGCAGATTCAGCCCGTGCCCGGCAGAAGCCGGATGGATAACAGCCACAGAGATTTCGCCATCATTCCACCGTTTGATGGAATGGGCACTGTCCAGTCGTTCCGCTGGGAAACGCTCCAGTATCCTCTCCAGGTCATGCTTGAACCAGTAAGCGATAAGGATGGGCTTGCCGTTGGCGGCTTCAACCAAATCCTCAAGGGCTTCCAGTTTACGGTCATGCAGGTGGGCGACCCCGTGGCTCTCGTCATAGACAGCACCGTTTGCCATCTGCAGGAGCTTTCCGGATAAGGCCGCCGCGTTGGCGGCATCAATCTCCCTGCCCTTTAAGGACAACACCATTTCATCCTTCATGGTTCTGTAGTGTTTCTCTTCAATGGGCGACATTTTAACGCGAACCTCGTTCATCACCAGTTCCGGCAGCTTCAAGTAGTCGGTATTCTTCATGCTGATTGTAATGTCGGAAATAAGGCGGTAAATCGCTTCATCAGCACCAGGCTTTGGCTTGTAGGAAAATACTACCTGGCCATTGCGCTTGTCCGGTACAAAGAAAGCACTTCGGTACTGTCCAATAAAGCGTCCCAGCCGATGACCCATATCCAAAAGCCGATATTCTGCCCATAAATCCATCAAACCATTTGTGGAAGGAGTGCCGGTTAAGCCAACCATCCTTTTTACTAAAGGCCGGACTTTCATAAGACTCTTAAACCGTTTCGACTGATGGGACTTAAAGGAGGGCAACTCATCGACCACCACCATATCGTAATCAAAGGGAAGCCCGCTCTTTTGTACCAACCATTCTACGTTCTCCCGGTTGATGAGGTAGACTTGAACTTTTTGCAGGAGAGCCGCCTTGCGCTCTCGCTCGTTGCCGATGGCGACCGAATATTTCAAGCCTTGCAGGTGGTCCCATTTCTCAATTTCGGCAGGCCATGTATCACGGGCGACTCGCAGCGGGGCGATAACCAGCACCTTACGGATTTGAAAGCTGTCCAGCGTCAGGTCAAAGACAGCGGTCAGTGTAATTACTGACTTACCAAGACCCATATCCAGAAGGATTGCGGAAATGGGATTCTGGAGGATATACTCAGTAGCAAAAACCTGATATTCATGTGGATTGTATTTCATCAAGTATCCCTCCAATCTGCACTTCATCGTCAATGACATACACTTTAAATTCCAGCCGCTTGAGCATTTCATGCCTGCGTATCTGCAAAGGTCGGGCTTTCATTCCATGGGCCTTTACCTCGACAAAGGCTATCTTCCCGCCGGTTAAAAGTATAAGGCGGTCGGGCATTCCATCAAACCCAGGCGATACAAGTTTTAAGGCAAGACCTCCAGCCATTTTCACAGCCTTGACAAGTTTTTGTTCTATCAGTTTCTCGCGCATAAGAACCTCCTTGTGCCCATGTCTGTGCCCAAGCACTTTAAACTCTTACGCGCGTATACGCGCTTACACGTGCCCATTATCCCTTTATTACTTATAACTACAACATTTAATAGATGATTTTTAGGCACAATGGGAACAGGCAAAGCAAGAAGGCTGGTAAATAAGGGGCTTGCGACCCTGCCCATGGTATGGGGTTTTGGCATAGCTGGAATGTTTGGCATATGCCTACACCTCCTTTTCGGAGCGGACGAACACCCGCTGGGGACCATAAAGGGATAGATTCTTTTTGCCCGTCTTGTTACCAGTGAACTTCTCCCAACCACCGATCTTGCCCAGAATACCTTCAATCTCGTAAGAATCAGCCTTCTTAATGGCTTCGCGGTTTTTGCAAAAACACTCGCACCATATCTCCATGATGCAGA
Organism: Bacillota bacterium; assembly: GCA_029550985.1. GTDB lineage: Bacteria > Bacillota > Clostridia > Oscillospirales > Ruminococcaceae > WRAV01. The sequence continues at coordinate 1,945 of JAKPGH010000081.1, read as the reverse complement.
CTTGTTTGCGCCGCAGCGTTCCTTTGGGCGTATCTCCTCCAAATTCACCGCCATTTAAGAAATTCCGGCGGGCATATAAGTCCATGCCGTCCCAGTTTTCCGGCAACAAAGTATCGAGGTATTCAGCTACCAGACCTTCCCGGTCGTCACCCTCCATGGCATCGCGCTGCTGGGTGACGGCTTCCTCCGCAAGGCTGCCTTTAAGGAATAACTCCTCACCCTCGTTATAGCGTTCAATGGCTTCAGCCCAAATTTGGTCAACATCGGTCAGTTCCCATGCGTGGTACTTGCCCGCGCCCTGTACCCGTACCGGCCAGAAGCGTCGGTTACCAGTAATGTCCCTTAAGAAGCCGCCATCGCTGTTGGTGGTGCCGACGATAATGCAGGAGCGCGGATGGCTTTCCACTGTGACACCGTAGGATTGTCGATATTTGTCGTCTACACGGGTAATGAAGGATTTTACCGTCTCCACATCCATTTTTTTAATGCCCGCCAGTTCGCCCAGTTCCAATATCCAATAACCTTGCAGTTTCTCCGGCGCAGTCTTATCCTTCATATCGGATATAGCAAGGGAATCGGAGTACCACTGGCCACCCAACCGGGCAAAGAGCGTGGATTTACCGATACCCTGTGCGCCGTTTAGCACGAGGATGGAATCAAACTTTATTCCCGGCTGATAAATACGGGCAACTGCTGCTACCAAGGTTTTTCTTGTCACTGCCCGGACATAGGGCGTGTCATCTGCGCCCAGATAGTCGATGAGCAGGGTGTCCAGCCGCTCGGTGCCATCCCAGGATAGCTTGCCAAGGTATTCCTTGACCGGATGATACAGCCGCTCCACGGAAACTACGCCCAGCAAGGCATCCTTAAATTTAGTTGGTGACCAGATCCCGTAGCTGCGCTCGAAGTACAGCTTGGCGCAGGCAAGGTCGGTATCGCTCCAGCCGGGCTTCACCTGGGGCCAGGGGAGTTCGCCGATGACGTCGATCATGTTCTTAAACTGGTTGAACACAATGGGCTTTAGATTTGGGTCAAATCGCAGGATGATGGAAATATTGGTGAGCGTGTCCTTTACAGCACCCGTTTTATCTAGTTCAAGCTGGCTTTGCCAGTTGTCTTCATCGGTAAATTCGGCTTCTGCCTGCGCCCGGCGCTCCTCGGCAAGCTGCACCTTAACGCGCTCATCCTTAACAGCGAAATCAGACATGGCTTTGAAGGATGCCTTTTCATCAAGCTCACTGAATTTGTGGAGCCGCACCAGGTCAAAGGCATTAAGCAGCTTACCACAGACCGGGTCCGTGGCGTGGTGACTGTAGGCAAACTTACCGTCGTAGACCACCACGCCTGCCGAACTGTCGGCGGGAATATAATCATAGCGGCCTGTCATAGTTGAAGGCTCGTACACATCTGAGAGAAATGCTTCAATTGCATCCTCTATGGAATAAGCACGGCAGAAGGCGCCGACTACACCACCTTTGGCATGGGGGTCCTGCTGCTGTTTTAGCCTGCGCTTTAGCACCTCCGACTGCCGTTTCGAGGTAGGCCACATGGAGGTGTCCCGCCAATCAGCGTATTTGGAGAGGTAAACGTCGGGATTAAGCATCTCGCCTTCCTTTTCGCAAAACACAAACTCGCCGTCAGAGGGTGTGGATGGCCAATACATCAGCCGTGAGGGTTCGTATGTCGTGTCGTCAAACAAATCAATACCGATTTCCTTTGCCACCATCCGTCCCAATGCTGGATATTCATCTTCGCTGACCTCCCGGGCAAGGGGAACGACCAACCGCAGGCGAGGTGCTTCCGGTGTATGCTTATGGGTAGAGTAGACACAGCACGACCAGTCATAAAGCGCTTCTATCTGCCCCCAGATGTCGGAGGTAGCATAGTCCATGTCGAGGGTCAGCAGGGAACGGCATATAACGTAACCGTTCCTGCGCTTTCCTTC
>JAKPGH010000066.1 GCA_029550985.1 Bacillota bacterium | reverse complement strand
TGCTGTGCGCTCCCTGCTTTGCGGCAGTCGGCGCCATCCGCAGGGAAATGAACAGCGCCAAGTGGACTGCCTTTGCCCTTGTCTATCAAACCGGGTTTGCCTACTGCATTTCCCTGACGGTTTATCAGCTGGGCATGTTCTTTACCGGCGCCGGAAATATTCCGGGTACCCTGGTGGCCCTTGCCATCGTCGTTTTTCTGGTGTATATGTTGATAAGACCCTATCGGGAAGCCGCCGCCTCAAAGAAGCAGTTAGCCATTGCCGCAACAAAATAAGGAAAGCAGAAAAGGAGGAATTCCAATGCTTTCGTGGATTACAGCCAATCTTGCCAACATCATACCTTTGCTGCTGATTGCAGCCGCAGTGGTTCTCGTCGTGAGAAGGATGATCAAAAACAAAAAAGCGGGAGCGTCTTCCTGCGGATGTGGATGCAGCGGATGCGCCATGAGTGATGCCTGCCACCCCAAGACCGCACCCCATGCTCCCGGCAGTCAGAAATAATGCTTCCTTCACCATCCGGTTTGCAAAGTCTCCGCCTTTTTTGCTTTGCGTTATAACGGGATGTGGAATACAGAAATCTTCCTCAACAACCGAAGACCGGGGAACAGAATATTCTGTTCCCCGGTCTGGCTTTTTTGTAGAAAATTGCTTTTTCGGAATTTTTACCAAGAGTATATGTTAAGGTGGTTGTCCGAACTGTTAATTTTGCGGCAGGATTGGGCATGCTGATATCCCGCATCGATGTGCCGCCGGGGGCGCGGTTCTTAGGAGTCGTCCCGGACTGGAACGGCGAATCTATGCTTTTATCTTGTTAGAAATGTGTTAGAAACCGTCCGCGTCTGTCGCAATTTCCAGCGCAAGCAAGGTTGCAGCAATAGCAAAAACCTCGCAGAGTAGCTGTTCAAGCCATTCTGCGAGGTTTTCTCTGGAGCTGATAATCGGGATCGAACCGATGACCTCATCCTTACCAAGGATGTGCTCTGCCTACTGAGCTATATCAGCATCAGCGCTGCCGACCTTTGCTATTATACATGGATGGGGGCCTTCTGTCAACACCTTCCTTCAAATTTTTTGTCATGAATTTTTGTAAGTTCGGGTTTTTGCCCTTAAAATGCGGTTTTATCAAAAATCCTCTTGCAAAAATATGCAGTTTATGATAAGCTAAACTACGTTGGATAGTACTTTTTGTTGGAAGAGTGGGCTGAACCCGCTCTTTTGTTTGTGTATAGGCGCTCTGCCGGGTAATACTTAAAATAACACCATTACAGCAATCCATCAAGCCGATTTTTATAAGGAGGATATGCTCTTGTCAAAGCCCAAAAATTCCCGCACGGTGGATGTTTGCAAAGCGCTGGCTCTTCCCGTTTTGGAGGAGATGGGTCTGGAACTGTGGGACCTGCGCTTTGAAAAGGAAGGCTCCGAATGGTACCTGCGCTACTTTATCGACAAGGAGGGCGGCGTCACCATTCAGGACTGCGAGGCCTTCTCCAAGGCGGTGGATAAGCTGCTGGACCAGGTGGACCCGATTGAGCAGAGCTATGTGCTGGAAGTTTCTTCTCCCGGCATCGAGCGTCGCCTGACCCGGCCCGAACACTTTGAGCGCTATGTGGGCAGCCGGATTCATCTGCGGCTGATTCGCCCCCTTCCTCCCCAGAACAGACGGGATTTGTCGGGGGACTTGCTGGCGCGAAAGGACGACGGCGTGGTATTGCGGACGGACGACGGCGTGGAGCATTCGATTGCCGACAAGGATATTGCATACGCCAACTTGGAAATCGATTTTTAAAAGGGTGCGCCGGCGGGTGAGTGTTCCCGCGGCGACGACCCAACAACTATGTGGAGGCGCGAGCTGAATGAACACCGAGTTTTTCGAAGCCCTGGCCCTGCTGGAACAGGAAAAGGGAATTCCTAGGGATTATTTGCTGGAAAAAATCAAAAATGCCATCCTCATTGCCATCCGGCGGGACGGAGAAGAATGTGGGGACTCGGTGGTGGAGATTAATCCCGATACCGGACGCTTCTATGTGGCTTTTCGCAAGAAGGTGGTGGCAGAAGTTACGGACCCTGCCAACGAAATCTCGCTGGAACAGGCCAAACATTACGATAGGCGTGCCATGCTTGGCTCCATCGTGGAAATTCCCATGGAAACCAAAAAGTTCGGGCGGATTGCCGCTCAGGCCGCCAAACACGTGATTCGCCAAGGCATCCGGGAAGGGGAGCGGGAGCACCTGATGGCCGAATACCAGTCCCGCCAGCACGATATCGTCACCGCCACCGTTCTGCGGGTGGACGACCGCAAAGGCAACCTGGTGCTGGAAATCGGCAAACACGAGGCCATTCTCCCCAAAAGCGAGCGGGTTCCCACCGAAGTGTTTCAAGAAGGGGACCGCATTAAGGTATATGTGGTGGACGTTGTGTCTGGCGACCGGGGCCCTCGCCTGATGATTTCCAGAACCCATCCCGGCCTGGTCAAGCGGCTCTTTGAAATGCAGGTGCCGGAAATCTACGACGGCACCGTGGAAATCAAAGCCATCGCCCGAGAAGCGGGCAGCCGCACTAAAATCGCCGTCTACTCCCGGGACGAAAACGTCGACGCCCAGGGCGCCTGCATCGGCCCCAAGGGAAGCCGGGTCAACGACATTGTGGAGGAGTTGGGCGGCGAAAAAATCGACGTGGTCAAATACTCCGATGACCCCGCCCGCTTTGTGGCGGAAGCCCTATCTCCCGCCCAGGTCATCGACGTCACCATCGAGGACCCGGAGGCCAAAGCCTGCCGGGTGATAGTGCCGGATAACCAGCTTTCGCTGGCCATCGGCAACAAGGGCCAAAACGCAAGACTGGCTGCCCGCCTCACCGGCTGGAAAATCGACATCCGTCCGGAAAGCGAGCGCTATGCGGCAGGCACATCCACCGAAGAATATTAATGAAACACCTTTCCCGTCCATAAGGCGGGGAAAGTTGAATTTGAATGTTCTGCATCGCAAGGCATCCAACAAAGCCCTTGCCTGCTTTATCCAATCCAGACGATGAGAAAGCACCCTTTAAAAACGGAGAGTGTGGGGTATGATCAAGCCGAAGAAGCAGCCGATGCGCATGTGTTCCGGCTGCAAGGAAAAGAAACTGAAAAAGGAATTGATTCGGGTGGTTCGCAGCCCCGAAGGGGAAATCTCCCTGGATAAAACCGGCAGGAAGAGCGGTCGGGGCGCCTATATCTGCCCCAACATCGCCTGCCTGAAAATGGCGCGAAAGGCCAAGCGGCTGGAGCGCTCCCTAGAAACCACCATACCCGACGAGGTATACGCTCAACTGGAACAGGAGCTTTCCCAAAGTGAAGAATAAAGTGCTTTCGCTTTTAGGACTGTGCAAAAAAGCAGGGCATCTGATTTGGGGCTTTGATGAGACGACAAGGGCGCTGGAAAAAGGAAATGTCGAGCTGCTGCTTCTGGCGGCGGACCTTTCGCCCAAAAGCGCCAAGGAGATGATTCACCTGGCTGACAGGCAGAACATAAATGCCGTCCGGCTGGATGTCACCATGGAGGAACTGTGGTACACGCTGGGCAAACGGGTGGGCATTCTGGCAGTTACCCAAAAGGGTCTGGCAGATAAGATTGTGGCATTGACAAGAGCCCCCCAAAACGAGGAGGAAAGTAAAGTATGATCGAAAAATACCGTGTGCATGAGGTGGCGAAAGATTTATCTGTGCCCAGCAAAGACATTATCGATTTGTTGGGCAAGTATTTCTCCAGCCCGAAAAAGCACATGACTGCGCTGGAAAAGGACGAGCTCAGCGTGATATTTGAATACTACACCCAGCAGGCTGCGTCGGACAATCTGGACGACTATTTTGCGCGGGCAGCGCTGCGCAAGGAAAGGGAAGCGGCACCTGCCCCGGGGCCGGCCGACAGGCAGGAACCTGCAAGGCACGAACCCGTCAAGCAGGAGGCTGGAAGGCAAGAGCCT
>JAKPGH010000053.1 GCA_029550985.1 Bacillota bacterium | reverse complement strand
TTATTCAGGGCATTGCCCTGACCGGAACCAAGGCATAACACAAACTCCCCTCCAACTAGCGGGAGGGGAGTTTTTTGCGAATACTTTCATGCTGGAGATGAAGTGGATGAAGCTGACGGTAATCGGTGGCGGCGGGGTCCGCGCCCTGATGCTGGCAAAAAGTCTCGCCTTACAAGGCAAAGACCTAGGGATTGACGAAATCGTATTTATGGACAACGACCCGGAAAAGCTGCGGATTTTCGGAGGAATGGCGGGGGAAGTCATCCGGCGGCTGGGAGGGGACTTTACCTATTCCTATACCAACGACCCCCGGCATGCCCTTGCCGGCGCCGACTATGTCATCACCACCATACGGGTGGGGGGAGACGCCGCCCGGGTGGCGGACGAGAGAATTGACATTTCCCACGGGCTCATCGGCCAGGAAACCACCGGCGCCGGCGGCTTTGCCATGGCCATGCGCTCCATCCCGGCGCTGGCGGAGTACTGCGCCCTCATCCGGGATGTGGCAAGCCCCGATGTGATGGTGTTTAACTTCACCAATCCCGCCGGGCTGGTCACCCAGGCCATGCGGGACTTGGGTTACGATTTTGTCTACGGCATCTGTGACGCCCCGTCGGGGCTGCTGCGTCAGATTGCCCGCCTGCTGGATGTTTCCCCCCAGGAGATGACCATGGATGTGCTGGGGCTCAACCACCTTTCCTACTTCGGCAACATTACCTGCAGGGGAGAGGACGTCACCTCGGCGTTGCTTTACAATCCCAGGCTCTACACCGAAACGGACATGCGGTATTTCCAGCCGGAGCTGCCCCAAACGATGGGGCTGCTGCTCAACGAATACCTCTATTACTACTACTACCGGGAGCAGGCGGTGGAGCACCTGCAAAACGTCAAGCAAACCCGGGGGGAGGGCATCCTTTCCATTAACCGGGAGATGCTGTCCGCCCTTCGCAGTTTGGACCCGGTCCGGGATTTTGATAAGATGCTGCAAATCTATTCTGACTGCAACCACCGGCGGGAGCTAAGCTACATGGCGGGGGAAACCGGTATTGCCCGCAACCGGGAGGCCGCCCCCCTCTACGACATTTACCAGCCCGACGACGGGGGATACGCCGGGGTGGCGATGGCATTTGTCCGGGCCAGACAGTTGGAAATGGAAAGTCAAATGGTCCTGTGCCTGCCCAACGGCAACACCGTAGACTGGCTGGAGCCGACGGACGTCATTGAAACCACCTGCTACATCGGCCCGGAAGGCGCGACGCCCAAGAAAGCGCAGATGGAGCTACCTTCTTCCGCGAAGCACTTGATTTCCTCGGTGAAGCTTTACGAGCGGCTGGCGGCGCAGGCCATCCTCCGCCGGGATAAGGCGCTGGCGCGGGAGGCTTTGACGGTTCACCCTTTGGTGAACTCCTACTCCCTCGCCCAAACCCTGCTGGAGGAATATCTGAGCGTTCACGCCCCCTGGGTTGGAGCGTGGAAATAAATGGCAGATATAGAACAAGCCCCAGGCGGATGATGCCTGGGGCTTCTTTGCCATTTTAAGGAGACGCTTAAGGGAGGGGGTTGCAAAAACAGGTTGGTCGGAGTGGCGGGACTCGAACCCGCGGCCTCTTGCTCCCGAACCAAGCACGCTACCACCTGCGCTACACCCCGTAATCCAACAAAAAACGCCGCACAGCTTTAACATAATGGTGAACCCCTACCACAACGATAGGGGTTCATCACTTTGGTTGCCCGACTAGGATTCGAACCCAGACAAACAGAGTCAGAGTCTGTCGTGCTACCATTACACAATCGGGCAATCTCTCTGCAGCTTTTACATTATAGCTATTTGCTGGAATTTTGTCAATAGCTTTTCGACAGGAACTTTAAGATAAATAAAACTCCAAAATTCCTGATAATGACGGCCTTTCTTGGCTTTTGAGCCGGATGAACACGCCCATTATCCATATTTCACACAAATACAAAGTAAGTTTGGTAAAACAAATTGGAAGGAAGATAAAAATTCTGTCACCCCCTTCCCTTTATCGATTTATTATGATAATATATTAAAACAAAGAGAGAAGATTCCCATCTGCATAAGGAGGACATATACAATGAAAAAGGTAATTTCCCTTGTTTTGCTGCTTGTCATGGTGGCCCTGACCGCTTGTGGCGGTTCCGGCACGGCGTCTTCCCAACAAGCTTCCTCGTCTGCCTCTTCGGAGCCGGCATCCCAGTCCGCCGCTGAAAGCGCCCCCGCCGCCGAAAGCGATTACGAATACGTGAAAAACAAAGGCAGCATGCTGATTGGGTACACCGTATACGAGCCCATGAACTACACCGACGAAAACGGCGTCTTTACCGGGTTCGACACCGAGCTGGCCCAAGCGGTATGCGAGGAACTGGGCGTCACCCCCGAGTTTGTGGAAATCAACTGGGACACCAAGGAAATTGAGCTGAACGCCAAGAGCATCGACTGCATCTGGAACGGACTGACCATCACCGACGAGCGCAAGGAAACCATGTCCATCACCAACCCTTACGTGAAAAACGCGCAGGTCATTGTGATGAAGGCGGACGCCGAGTACACCGACCCTTCTTCCCTGATTGGCAAGACGGTCTGCGCCGAAGCGGGCAGCGCCGGTGAAAAGACCATTGAGGAAAACGAGAGCCTCTCTCAAGCCCAATACATCTCCAAGGAAGTGCAGACCGCCTGCCTGATGGAGGTGGCCGCCGGAACCGCCGACGCCGCCGTTCTGGACCTGACCTTGGCCAACGCCATGATTGGAGAGGGAACCGACTACAGCAACCTTGCCATTCGGGACCGTCTGGCGGTGGAAGATTACGGCGTTGCGTTCCGCAAAGGCTCCGACTTGTGCGATAAAGTCAACGACATTTTTGCAAAACTGAAGGCCGACGGCACCATGACCGCTCTCGCCGATAAATACGGTTTGGATTTGGCATAAAAATGGGACTTGATTTGGCGCGGTAAAGCAAATAAAATAAGAAAAGCAAATAAAACGAACCCGGGGTGGGGGAATCCCTGCCCCGGGGGAATCTTTTGAGGTCCTGTTATGAGTAACTTTTCTACCATTATGGCGCGGCTGCTGGAAGCGTTCCGGCTCAACGGTCAACTGTTTATCCTCACTCTGGTCTTTGCACTGCCCCTGGGGCTTATTATTGCCTTTGGCTCCATGAGCCGGTGGAAACCACTTTCCCTGCTGACCAGAACGGTGGTTTGGATTATCCGGGGCACCCCTTTGATGCTACAAATCATCGTCATCTTTTTTGCGCCGGGACTGCTGGGCTGGGGCTCTCCCTGGGGAGCCGGCGCCAGCGGGCGGTTTTCGGCCGCCACGGTGGCCTTCGTCATCAACTACGCCTGCTATTTTTCCGAAATCTACCGGGGAGGCATCCAGGGCGTCCCCAAGGGGCAGACGGAGGCGGGGCAGGTGTTGGGGATGACCAAATCCCAAATTTTCTTTAAAGTTACCCTGTTGCAGGTCGTCAAGCGGATTTTGCCCGCCATGTCCAACGAAATCATCACACTGGTGAAGGACACCTCTCTGGCCCGCATCATTTCCAACAAGGAAATCATCATGATGGCCCACGAATACACCGCCAAAGGCCTCATTTGGCCCCTGTTCTTTACGGGAGTGTTCTTCCTGGTCTTTGTGGGAGCCCTCACCCTGCTGTTCAACGCGCTGGAAAAGAAGCTGGACTATTTCCGCTGCTAAACGCAATCCGCTACATACCCAAAACATTTGCCGGCGAGGTATCACATGGCTATTTTAGAAGTGGAGAACATTTATAAAAACTTCGGAGAAACTCAGGTGCTGAAGGGCATCAGCTTTTCCCTGGAGCAGGGGCAGGCCCTTGCCATCATCGGAGCATCCGGCTCGGGAAAGACGACGCTGCTCCGCTGCCTGAACTTTTTGGAGCGGCCGGATAAGGGAATCATTCGGGTCAACGGCGACGTGCTCTTCGATGCTCAGGACCCTTCCACCCAGTTGGAAAAGGAAATCCGCAAAAAGCGGCTGAATTTTGGGCTGGTGTTTCAGTCCTTCCACCTGTTTCCCCAGTACACCGTGCTGAAAAACGTGACCCTGGCCAGCGAACTGCTGACCAAAGAGCAGCTGAAACATCAGGGAAGGGCCGCCCTTCGGGCCGCTTATCAGGACATTGAAGAGCAGGCCCGGATGCTTCTGGACCAGATGGGCCTGTTGGATAAAGTCAACGCCTACCCCCACCAGCTTTCGGGAGGGCAGCAGCAGCGGGTGGCCATCGCCCGGGCGCTGGCCCTTCATCCCAAGATTCTGTGCTTTGACGAGCCCACCTCGGCCCTGGACCCGGAACTGACGGGGGAGGTGCTGCGGGTGATTCGGGGATTGGCGGAAAAAAAGACCACTATGGTGATTGTCACCCACGAAATGGCTTTCGCCCGGGACGTGGCCGACCACGTCATCTTTATGGACGACGGCGTCATCGTCGAGGAAGGCCGCCCGGAAGACTTGTTCTCCAACCCGAAGGAAGAGCGCACCCGTCAATTCCTGTCCCGTTATTCTTCCTCCAATTAATCCGCCGAACATAAACAGACACCCTCTTTCCCTGCCGGAAAGAGGGCTTTTTGTATTGGCGTCAATATTTCGGTCAATAATTGGCAAAATAAAATTAATAATCATTTTCATATTGACCCGCATACAATATCGTGTTAAACTGAAAACCGCTATTAAATTGGGTTTCGAGGTGGGGGAAGTGAAACGTCCAAGCAGATACAATACAAAGCAAAGCCAGGCCATTCTTTCCTATATTGCCTCGCTGAATGGGGAACATACCACTGCCAGCCGCATACAGGCCCATTTTAGCAGTATCGGGTCGCCCATAGGCATCGCCACCATTTACCGACATCTGGAACGCCTGGTGGAGTGCGGAAAGGTGCACAAGTACAACATCGACGGTGTTTCCGGAGCCTGCTACCAGTATTGCGGAGCCGACGAGCACCGCTACCTCCATTTAAAATGCGAAAGCTGCGGGGAAATTTCCCACTTTCAATGCGACCTTTTGGACGACGTGGAACAAAGCATCTACAAGGAGAGCGCCTTTAAGGTCAACCCCCGTAAAACCGTTCTTTATGGCCTTTGCGCCAACTGCGCCCGGCACTGAACCAAAACCACAGGGAGGGAATTGGGTGAATCGCCTCAGGATACGGCATGCTGCCCTTTTGTTTTGCGCCCTGGTATTGGTGTTTGCCGTGCTGTCCGCCGCCTTGGCCATTGAGCATGGCCTCCACGAGTGCGCCGGCCACCGATGCCCCATCTGTTTCTGGTTTTACCGGACAGCCAAATTCCTTCAGCAGATGGTTTGGGTGACTACAGGCTCGCTTTTTGCGGCGGGGCTGTGGGGTTTGCTCTTTGCCGCTTCCTCAGGGGCGAAAAGCCGGGAACACTCTTTCACTCTATGTTCGCTAAAGGTTCGACTGAACCAATAAGGCGTCTCTGTATGAAATGGCAAGCGCATGTACCGGGATGTTCCCAGCTCAAACAAAATCATTGCGGAGACTTTTGCTTATGAAATTGAAGTTATCGGTTCTTTTGGCACTGTTGTTGACGTTATCCCTGCTGGCGGGATGCGGCGCCCCCTCCCGGGACCAGTCCAATAGCGGCAGGGAGGACGGTAAGCTGCACATTGTCACCACCATCTTTCCCGGCTACGATTTCACCCGGCAAATTGTGGGGGACGACGCCACCGTAACCCTGTTGCTGCCGCCGGGGACGGAAAGCCATTCCTTCGAGCCGACGCCCCAGGACATCATCACCATTCAAAACTGCGATGTGTTTCTCTATGTGGGAGGAGTGTCCGATTCCTGGATTAAGGGCATTTTGAATTCCATGGACACCTCCCGCATGACCGTTCTTTCGATGATGGACATGGTGGACGTGGTGGAGGAGGAAATCAAAGAGGGCATGGAACACGACCATGACCATGAGGAAGACCAAGACCACCAACACTCGGACGGCGACCATCATGAGGAGGAAGAGACCCAATACGACGAGCACGTCTGGACCTCTCCCGTCAACGCTAAGCGCATTACCCAGGCCATTTCCGACACCCTTTGCCGTCTGGATGAAAGTAACGCCCCCGTCTTTCGGGAAAATACGGAAGCCTATCTCGCCAAACTGGATGAGCTGGACACCACCTTCCGCCAGATTGTGCAGAACGGCAAACGCAAGCTGCTGATTTTCGGCGACCGGTTCCCCTTCCGGTATTTTGTGGATGAGTACGGGCTGGATTATTACGCCGCCTTCCCCGGATGCTCTACCGACACCGAAGCCAATGCCAAAACGGTGGCCTTCCTGGTGGATAAAGTCAAGTCCGAGCACATTCCGGTGGTGTTTTATCTGGAGCTTTCCAACCAGAAGATGGCCGACACCATCAGCGAAAGCACCGGAGCCAAAAAGCTGCTGTTCCACTCCTGCCACAACCTCAGCAGGGATGAGCTGGAGCGGGGAGCCACCTATCTGGAACTGATGGAGCAAAACGCAGAACATCTAAAGGAGGCACTTGGCTGATATGGCGCTGATTACCTGCCGGGAGGCTGCTCTGGGGTACGACAACGGCATTGTGGTGAGCGGACTAAACTTTTCCGTGGAAGCCGGCGATTACCTGTGCGTCGTCGGGGAAAACGGCTCGGGGAAAAGCACCCTGATTAAGGGGCTGCTGCGCCTCAAAACCCCGGTTTTGGGGGAAATTGTCATGGGGGACGGCCTGAAACCCAACGAAATCGGCTATCTGCCCCAGCAGTCGGCGGCGCAGAAGGATTTTCCCGCCAGCGTGTTTGAAGTGGTCCTTTCCGGCCGCCAGAGCAAGGGGGGATTCCGCCCCTTTTACAGCAAAAAGGACAAAGCCGTCGCCATGGAAAACATGGAGAAGCTGGGGATTGCCCATCTGAAAAATTACTGCTATCGGGAGCTTTCCGGCGGGCAGCAGCAGAGGGCGCTTTTGGCCCGCGCCCTCTGCGCCACCGAAAAGCTGTTGCTGCTGGATGAGCCGGTAGCGGGGTTGGACCCCCTTGCCACCCGGGAGATGTACGAGATGATTCGGCAGCTCAACCAAAATCAAAAGCTGACCGTCATCATGGTGTCCCACGACATCCGCAGCGCGGTGGAATACGCCGACCATATCCTGCACCTGGGCAACCAGCAGCTCTTTTTCGGCACCACCGGGGACTACCTGCGAACCGACTTGGCCAAGCGCTTCTTGGGAGGTGAACGCCGTGTTTGACGTCATCTTTGAAATGATGTCCTATACCTTTTTGGTCAGGGCCGTCATTGTGGGGTTTCTGGTGTCCCTTTGCGCCTCCCTGCTGGGGGTGAGCCTGGTGCTTAAGCGGTATTCCATGATTGGCGACGGCCTTTCCCACGTGGGGTTCGGCGCACTTGCCGTCGCCACCGCCCTGAACCTTGCCCCCTTCACCGTGTCCATCCCCGTGGTGGTGGCGGCCGCCTTTTTGCTGCTGCGCCTCAGCGAGAGCAGCAAAATCAAGGGGGATTCCGCCATTGCTTTAATTTCCACCAGCTCCCTGGCTTTCGGTGTCCTCTTTTTATCGGTCACCACCGGCATGAACACCGACGTCTGCAACTACCTCTTTGGCAGCATTCTGGCCATGAGCCGGGCCGACGTTCGACTGAGCATAGTGCTCTGCGTCCTGGTGCTGGTTTTGTTTATCCTGTTCTACCACAAAATCTTTGCCGTCACCTTTGACGAAACCTTCAGCCGGGCGGTGGGCACCAGGGCCGGCATTTACAACATGCTTCTCGCCATTTTGACCGCCATTACCATTGTGCTGGGCATGCGGATGATGGGCGCCATGCTGATTTCCGCGTTGATTATCTTCCCCGCCCTCACCGCCATGCGGCTGTGCAAGCGCTTTAAAACCGTGGTGATTTTCTCGGCGGTCAGCTCGGTGCTCTGCTTTATGATTGGCATTACCTTGTCCTACTGGTACTCTCTGCCCACCGGCGCCAGCGTGGTGGCGGTGAATTTGGCGGCTTTGGTTGCCTGCAGTTTCATCAGCTGGGTGAAGGGTGGTTTGCAAAAGTGATGAGACGAGGGTTGATTGTGTTCCTTCTGCTGTCCGCAATTTTGACGGGGTGCATCGGCTCCACCCGCCAAAAGGTGGAAAAGCTGTCCCTTCCCCAAAACCCGCCCCAAACCTCCCAGAGCAGCCAACCTGCCGAGGGCAAGGCGGAGTCTTTGGAC
>JAKPGH010000040.1 GCA_029550985.1 Bacillota bacterium | reverse complement strand
CGATATCTTTCTGGAGCTGTATCAGGCAAAGTACCCAATTCACCGCATTTCCCTGATTGAAGAATTTCATTGCGACGACGTAGCTTCCATGGAGGCCAACAACACCTCTTGCTTTAATATGCGCAAAATTGCCGGCACCGATAGCTGGTCCCACCACAGCTATGGCAGGGCGGTGGACATCAATCCCCTGCAAAATCCCTACATTACTGCCACCGGCGCGTTGCCCTCGGAAGAGTATCTGGAGCGGACCGACGCAAGGCCCGGCATGATCACCGAAGGGGACGTATGCTATCAGGCCTTTGTTTCACGCGGGTGGACTTGGGGCGGATATTGGTCCGAACCAGACTACCAGCATTTTGAGAAGATGCCGGAATCCAAGTAAATAATAAAAAAGTATACCGCGGCTAAACTTATTATGTTCATCAAATATAGTGATACTTGGAGAAAAGCGCATCACCAAAAGGGTTTTCTGGCTTGACTTTCCCTTAGGGCCGTGTTAAAATTCACATGATTTGTTACACTCGTGGGGGAGTAGTCGGCGCAATTGCGTGGCAAGTCAACATACTGGCCTTGTTTGGTCTGGCTTGTCTTAAAAGGCGAGACTCACGTGTATCCCAAAATGCTTGGGCGTTTTTGGGCTGCGCGTGGTTGAGTTGTGATGGTAACCCAGGCAGTCTGAACGGACTGTCTGGGTTTTTCATTGGTGTGGGATATTCCGGACACCGCCCCCGACGAGTTATTTTATCCTGGAAGAGGAGAGTAGACATGGGATTTTTGGAACTGTTGTTGATTGCGGTGGGACTTTCGGCCGATGCCTTTGCCGTCTCAGTCTGTACCGGGCTGACGCTCGAAAAGTTTAAGCTCAATAAAGCTCTGATTACGGGGCTTTACTTTGGCATCTTTCAGGCGGTGATGCCCTTGACCGGATACTTGGTGGGCCGCTCCTTTGCCGATATGATTGTGACCTACGACCATTGGATTGCCTTCCTGCTGCTGGCAGTCATCGGCGGCAAAATGATGAAGGAAAGCTACGAAAATCCCGAATGCTGCAGCGATGTTTGCCAAATTCCCACCAGCTCGGAGGGAGGGGAAGGCAATGTGCAATACATTGCCCAGGAAGCATCCCTCGGCCCTGCCCGGATGATTCCTCTGGCCGTCGCCACCAGCATCGACGCTTTGGCGGTGGGCGTTACCTTTTCCTTTTTGTCGGTGAAGATTGTGCCGGCCATCAGCTTTATCGGCACCACCACCCTGCTTCTTTCCATGGTGGGAGTGAAAGTGGGACACACCTTTGGCTCCCGGTATAAGGCAAGAGCGGAGCAGATTGGCGGAGCGATTCTGATACTCATTGGCTTGAAGATTTTGCTGGAGCATCTCGGCATAATCTCTTTTTAAGCAAACGTGCCTTGTTTTCTTGGACAGGCTTTGCGCTGGGATACTGATTATGGTACAATAAGTATCATGTTCAAGGAGCTGATTGGTATGTCTGTTCGGGAATTTCACCTTTCCACCCCGCGGGAAGGGATGATTAATATCACCTCTCAGGTCGGTCAGGCGGTTCGGGAAAGCGGTGTGACCAGCGGCATCTGCGTTGTGTTTACACCCCACACCACCGCGGCCATCACCATCAACGAAAACGCCGACCCCGATGTGGTTCGGGATTTCATGCTGGGAATGGACGACGCTTTTCCCCAAAATAGAGCGTTTCAACATATGGAGGGCAATTCCCACGCCCACCTCAAATCCAGCAACGTAGGCTGTTCCGAGACCATCATCATCGAAAACGGACGCCTGTTGCTGGGAACCTGGCAGGGCATCTGGTTCTGCGAGTTTGACGGCCCAAGAAACCGCCGTTTCTGGGTCAAAATCATTTCGGACGGGGGAGCGGGACAATGAAACTGGTGTCTTGGAACGTCAACGGGCTGCGGTCTTGCTTGAACAAAGGCTTTCTGGAAGCTTTTCAGGCATTGGACGCCGACATCTTCTGCCTGCAGGAAACCAAAATGGAGCGGGGACAGGCGGAAATCGACCTGCCCGGCTATCAGGAAATTTGGAACAGCGCCAAAAAGAAAGGTTATTCCGGCACCGCCGTCTTTACCCGAATCCCTCCCAAGTCCTATTCCCTGGGGATAGGAGTAGAGGGGATGGACGACGAAGGCCGGGTCATTACGCTGGAATATGAAACTTTTTATCTGGTCAACGTCTACACCCCCAACTCCCAGCGGGAGTTGGTCCGTCTTGACTATCGGATGGAGTGGGAGGAAGCTTTCCGCAATTTTTTGCAAGAACTGGACAGCCGTCGCCCAGTTATCGTTTGCGGGGATTTCAATGTGGCCCATCAGGAAATTGACATAAAAAATCCCAAGAGCAACCGCCGCAACGCCGGGTTTACCGACGAGGAGCGGGAAAAGATGACCCAACTTCTGGGGGCTGGCTTTGCAGACACGTTCCGCACTCTGCATCCCGACCGAAAAGACGCCTACACCTGGTGGTCCTACTGGGCCAATGCCAGAGAACGGAACATTGGGTGGCGTCTGGATTACTTTTTGGTTTCCCGCCGCCTGATGCCGCAGGTAACCGCCGCCGAAATTCACCCCGATATTATGGGAAGCGACCACTGCCCGGTTTCGTTGGAAATCGATTTGAAGATATAGGCATCATACCAGCCTTATGGCTGGTTTCTTTATTCAAAAATATTTGACAATCTTAAGCTTTTCATTATAATACATCCAAAGGATCTACTTTTAACGTATACTATTTTTTGCAGAAAACAGAAGCGTGTTGATTTTTGTCTTGCTTACCTGTATAATAAATTAGTTATGAATAACATTAATCAAATGGAAATGAAACAACCTCACACCCGCGAGGACTATAGCGCATTGGTGCGCCGCCATACCGAGCGGCTTTTTTCCCTGTACGGAAAAACTGCCACCGCCTTCATTCGCACCTTCGGCTGTCAGCAGAATGTTTCGGATAGCGAAAAGCTGGCGGGCATGCTTTCGGAAATGGGCTATGCCATGACGGACGACCCGCTGAGCGCCGACGTTGTCCTATTCAACACCTGCGCCGTTCGCGAAAACGCCGAGGACCGTGTGTTTGGCAACGTGGGGGCGTTAAAAGCCGCCAAGGAACAAAACCGGGATATGATTATTGCGCTCTGCGGCTGTATGACGCAGCAGCCCCACATCGCCGAAAAGCTGAAAACCAGTTACCCCTATGTTGATTTGATCTTCGGCACCCACTCCATTGGGCGGTTGCCGGAGCTTTTGTGGAAAAAGATCAGCGAGGGCGGGCGCTTTGTGGACATTTCTCAGGAGGAGACTTGCCCAAGAGAAGATTTGCCGGTGCTTCGGGACGGTTCTGTCCGTGCCTGGGTGCCGGTGATGTACGGCTGCAACAATTTCTGCACCTACTGCGTGGTTCCCCTGGTGCGTGGACGGGAGCGCAGCCGGGAGCTTTCGGACATTGTCCGGGAAGTGGAGGGCCTGATTCAGGCGGGCTACAAGGAAATTGGGCTGCTGGGGCAGAACGTCAACTCCTACGGCAAAACCCTTAATCCGCCCGTTACCTTCGCCCAGCTGCTGGAAACCCTCAATGCGTTGCCGGGCGAGTTTATTATCCGCTTTACGACCAGTCATCCCAAGGACTGTACCCATGAGCTCATTGACACCATTGCCCGCTGTGAGAAAGTCTGCAAACACATTCACCTGCCGGTTCAGAGCGGCTCCAACCGAATTTTGAAGGCCATGAACCGAAAGTACACTGCGGAACAATATCTGGAGCTCATTGACTATGCAAGGGCGAAAATTCCCAACGTCGCCTTTACCAGCGACATTATCGTAGGATTCCCGGGCGAGACCGAGGAGGACTTTGAAGCCACCTACCGCTTGATTGAGCGGGTGAGGTATCACTCCCTCTTTACCTTCCTCTACTCCAAACGGGAGGGAACCAAAGCCGCGGAACTGCCGGACGACACGCCCCACAGCGTCAAGCAGGCGCGCTTCGACCGAATGTTGGCTCTGCAGCGCAAAATTGGCATGGAGCATCATGAAAATTTAGTGGGGCATACTGTTAGGGTGCTGGCAGAAGGCAAAGGCAAAACCGCCCCCGGCCGGTTGACCGGTAAAACGGAGCAGGGCGTCATAGTGGAATTTGACGCCGACGAAAGTCTCATTGGCAGTTTTGTTTCCGTGCGGGTGACACAGGCCCTTCTATGGGCGGTTGTTGGCACGTTGGAAACCAAATCATTAATATAAAGGAGAATAAAAGATGGATGTAATCCGGGCCGCCAGGGAGCTTGGCAAGGCCATTCAGGCAGACGATAGATACATCGCTTTGCAGATGGCTCAGCAGCGCAACGAAGAAGACGAGGAACTACAGGAGCTGATTCGCACTTTTTACGACCTGCGGAATCAGTTGGGCGCCGAAATTCAAAAATCCGACCGCAATGAAGAAAGAATGAAAGAGCTGGACGCTCAGGTTAAGGAAGCTTACGGCAAAATTTTTACCAATCCCAACATGATCGCCTACAACGAGGCCCGGGCAGAGTTCCAGAAAGTGTTGAATTACGTGAACCAGATTATCCAGGGCAGCGCCGACGGCCAAGACCCCGAGACGATTGAATATGAGGAGAGCTGCGGCGGCAACTGCGGCAGCTGTGCTGGTTGCGGCTGATAACGAATTGACATGAGGTGACGGCTTTGAGTAAGGTGGAACAACTTATCCAACAGGGGCTTACCCCTATGATGCAGCAGTATTTCCGCATCAAGGAACGTCACAAGGATCATATTCTCTTTTACCGGCTGGGCGACTTTTACGAAATGTTTTTTGAAGATGCCCTGGAGGCATCGAAAGTATTGGGGCTTACTCTGACAGGACGCGACTGCGGACTGGCGGAGCGAGCCCCTATGTGCGGTGTGCCCTATCACAGCTGCGAAACCTACATCGCTCGCCTGGTCAAAGCCGGATACAAAGTGGCCATCTGCGAGCAAATGGAAGACCCTGCTTTGGCCAAAGGGGTTGTGACGCGGGAAGTGGTGCGGGTCATCACCCCTGGCACCCTGATGGAGGATAACCTGCTGGAGGAAGATTCCAACAACTTTCTCTGCAGTATTTATTACGGAGAGCAGGGCT
>JAKPGH010000037.1 GCA_029550985.1 Bacillota bacterium | reverse complement strand
CCCGCCGCCGGCCACCGCCCCACTCTCGAGGCGCTGAAAGACGCCATCGGGGACACTCCTGTGCTGGACGTGACCATTCCCATTGCCTTTAATCCCCTTCGCTACGCCCCGCCGGCCGAAGGCTCCAACGCTTTGGAAGTGTTGGCTGTTCTGGGCGAAAACGCCAAGGTTGCCGCCGGATTCCACACAGTGTCCGCCGCCATGCTCTGCAATCTCAATAAGACTGTGACGGGAGACTTGCTGGTGGTGGGCAATGACGACGAAACGGTGGAAAAGGTTCTTGCCCTTGGCAACGAAATTGGCCTGAGAGGGTTCCATGCCGGTGGATTGCAGCACGCTTCGACGTTGGAGGCCCTCACCCCCATGATCATCGGGATGAACAAGCGCTATAAGCGGGGACATATCGGCATCTGCTTGACCGGGATTTGAGGTTTCGGTATGATTGACCACAATCGGTTGTCCCGCGCCCGGGCTCTGATGGAAGAAAAGGGGATAGAGCTGTTGGTGCTCACCCACTCTACCGACCTTGCCTATCTCACCGGCATTACCGGACATATTTGGGAGCGTCTGGCCTGTCTCTTACTGACCAAAACCCAGGCATTCTTTGTCGCCCCGGGGTTTGAGCTGGGAAATCTTTCCGCCGACAGCGCCGCTCTGCTGGACTGCCACGGCTGGAAGGACGGAGAGGACCCCTTTGTCCTCGTGCAAAAACTGGTGGGAGATGCAGCGTCAGCCGCTGTCGGCCGCACCGTTCCCAGCTGGGTGCTGCTGAACCTGATGAAAATCATGCCCCACTGTCAGTGGCAGTCTGCCGACAGCATCCTTGCCGAGATGCGCATCTGCAAGGACCAGCAGGAATTCGAGCTGTTGCGCCGGGTGCAGGAAAAAGCCTGCAACGGCCTTGGCAAACTGATCGCCCACGGCCTTTGCGGTCTGACCGAAGCAGAAGCCTTTGAGCTTTTGAAAACCTTCTGCGCCCACGAAGGAGTGACCGTAACCGGAGGCATTGTCGCTTCCGGCCCCAACAGCGCATTGCCCCACCACCACAACAGCAGCCGCGCCATTCAAAAAGGTGACGTGGTCTGCATTGACTTTGTGGGGGAAGAGCCGGGAATAGGCTATCAGGCCGACACCACCCGTACCTTTTGTGTCGGCTCCATTCCCGACGGGTTTGAAGAGGTGTATCACACCGTCAACCGGGCCAATCAGGCCGCTTTTGAGGCGGCTGTTCCGGGAACTCCCTGCGAAGAGGTTGACCGGGCCGCCCGCAGGGTCATCGAAGAGGCAGGCTTTGGCAAGTACTTTACCCACCGGGTTGGACACGGCTTGGGCCTGGACGTTCACGAACCCCCTTACCTTTCGGCGGGAAACAGGGACCCGATCCGGCCGGGGTATGTGTTTTCCATCGAGCCGGGAATCTATTTGCCGGGCAAATATGGGGTGCGCATTGAGGACCAGGTGTTTGTCACTCCACAAGGCCCCGTCCGCCTTACTCCGACCCATGGACTGATGAGCCACGACCTTCGGATCTGCAACTAACCGGGACGAAGGAGGAACGCGGTTTGAAAGCACTGCAAGAATTTCGCCAGCAGCGAATCCGCACCGCCATGGAGCAGCAGGGAGTGGATGTGCTCATTGCCTCCTTGCCGGAACATATCCTCTACCTTACCGGGTTTACCGCCCTGGGGGCCACCTACCACGCCAAAACACAGGCTTATGGCGTTTATATTCCAGCCAAGGACAGCATCATTCTGGTCAACTCCATGGTGGATGCCCCAACGGCCATCGAAGCGCTCCCCCACGCCGAGCTCCACTGTTTCGGCGCCTTCCGCTTTGCGGTGGACCCTCACAGCAAAACGGCGGAAATTCTTAACGAAAAAACACAGCGCATCTACGAATCGGCGGGAGACGCCTTAGCAGACGCCATCAGAAAAGCTGGCCATGGCCCCTTAAAGATTGCCCTGGACGAATTGCGCACACCCATCCAAACATGGGAACGGCTGCGGGCGGAATTCCCCCAGCATCAGATTGTTCCCGCCCTTTCGTTGTTGGAACAGGTGCGCCAGATTAAACATCCCGAGGAAATCGCTTTGCTGGAGCAGGCGGCCCATATGGCGGAAGAATCCCTCCTTGCCATGCTGGAGCAGGTAACGATAGGGACCTCCGAATGGGAGATGGACCGCATCTACCGGGCGGAGGTTGCCAAGCGAGGGGGAAACGGCTACTTTATTACGGCGACGGCTGACCGGCGCTCCTCCTATTCCGACACCTGCTCCACCCCAGAGCAAAAAGTGCAGGACGGCTCTATTTTGCGGTTTGACTTTGGCGCAAGCCACCGGTTTTTCTGTTCCGACCTTGCTCGCACCGCCATTGTGGGCAAACGAAACCATAAAATCGAATCCCTCTACTCCTATATCCTGGACGGTGTTTTGGAGATGGAGCGCGTCATCAAGCCGGGTGTTATGGTCAGTGAGCTTTACCGCGCAGCTGTTTTGGCGGTGCAAAAGGGAATCCCGGATTACTACCGCCATCATGTCGGCCACGGCATCGGTATGCTCATCAACGACAACCCTACCATCACCGCCTCCAACCGCACCCTTCTGGAAGAGGGGATGGTGCTCTGCATCGAAACTCCCTACTATCTGTACGACACTTTCGGCATACAGGTCGAATACATGGTGGAAGTAACGTCCCACGGTTCCCGCCGCCTGACCAAACACGACCCCGGGTTGATTTATATCCCCGCGCGAGCCTAAAACGGGAGGATAAAATCTTATGAAGCAAAGGCTTAGTTTTGGCTTTTCCGGTATTTATACCGCCACCGAAACCATCAAGCTGGTAAAGATGGCAGAAGAAGCGGACCTGGAATCGGTATGGATTGCCGAGGACTACTTTGAGGCGGGCGGATTTTCCTTAGCGGCGGCCTGCGCCATGGCCACCAGCAAAATTCAGATTGGCATCGGCGTCATCAATCCCTATACCCGCCACCCCACCTTGGCCGCCATGGAAGCCGCCACGGTGGACGAAGTATCCGGCGGCCGGATGATAATCGCCCTTGGCGCCAGCAACAAGCGCTGGATGGAAATTCAGGCCGGTATCCCCTACGTCAAACCCATTACCGCCACCAAAGAATGCGTGCAAATTATGAAAGGGCTTCTTTCGGGAGAGGAAATCGAGTTTTCCGGGGAGTATTTTAAAACCGGCAAGGTAAAGCTCAGCAACACCCCTCTGCGCCCCAATCAGCCCATCTACATGGGCGTGAAGGGAGACCGCGCTTTGGAACTGGCAGGCGAGGTGTCCGACGGAGTTCTGCTCTCTGCCGGTTCCCCCATCGCCTATGTCAAGTACGCCAGAGAAAAGATTGCCGCCGGTGCGCGTCGTGCGGGGCGGGACCCTTCGGAAATTAAAATTGCCGCCTACCTGCCCACCTACATCCACCAAGACAGCGCCACCGCCAAGGAGCAGGCCAAAGGCGCCGTGGCCCGCTACATGGGTCTTCACGGTCCAAAGCCAATCCTCACCACCTCCGGGTTGGACCCTGAGGTATTGACTCATTTCCAGCAGGCCTTTATGAAGGGCGAAAAGCCCACGCTGCCGGTTACCAACCAGATGGTGGACACTTTGGTGGTGGCAGGCAACCCCGACGAATGCCGCCGCCGCATCGAAGAATACATCGAAGCCGGGGTGGATATGCCGGTCATCTTTGAAGCGCCCGGGGTCTGCACCCCTGCGGAGTGCATTGAAAACATAAAAAAATACCTGATGGATTAAAGTCTGTACATTTGGATACTTACCCCGGTTATAAACGTCTCGCAATGAGGAGGTTGTTACGCGGAAAGACATTGCTTTCCCCGTCAATAAAGAGGTAGCAGTGCGCCCTGCTGCAAGGCGTAGTTAGAGAATGTGTAGAAAGAGGTGTTATTATGGATGAGAGCAAAAACCAAACTGTAGAGCAATTGGGTATTGATCTGAACGAGCAAAGTTCCCTCATGCATGACTATGCCACGGAAGCTGTACCTCTCAACAAACGTCGGGGCTTTTACGGTACAGCAATGGTATGGGTTGGTTGGTGCATCAGCCTTTCGGCCTTTATGACCGGTGGAACCATTGCAGCTGGCTCCACTTTACCGCAGGCGGTTTTGGCTGTTTTGCTGGGCAACGGATTGCTGGTAGTCATTGGCGGCCTATGCGGTATCATTGGGTTCCGCTCGGGACGCACCACCTACCAGCTGTTTGAAGCTATGTTTGGCACTACCAGCTCTACCTTTTCGGCTGTGATTCGCGGTATTTCGGCCATGAGCTTTATTGGTGTCCTCATCGACTCCTTTACCAACACCCTGTCCCAGCTTCTTCCCTGGTTCCCCAAATGGCTTGCTACTCTTATTTTTGCAGCCTGCATCACCCTGACTTCCATCAATGGCTTTAAAGGCTTGGAAATTCTCTCCAAAGTGGCAGGACCCGCCCTGTGGGCGCTTGCTTCCCTTGCTTTTATCATGGCCATGCGCCAGGGTGGTATTGCAGCACTGACCAGCTGGACTCCCCAAACTACCATTCCTTTTATCACCGCCATGGGTGCAGCAGTTGCCACCTGGGTTGCAGGAGCCGGCATGGCCGCAGACCTTACGCGCTACAGTAAAAAAGCATCACATGTTTGGGGTGGCGCTGTGATTGGCTACATCTGCGGCTCCGGTTTGTTTGAGCTGATTGCCGTTGTGGCGGCCATTGCAGCTGGAAGTCCCAACCTGGCCATTGTGTTCAGCAACCTGGGCCTTTTAGTTCCCGCTGTGCTGATTCTGGGCCTTGCTCTGTGGACCACTACCGACAACAACATCTACTCTGCTTCTCTTGCCTTTACCAACTCCTCCAAAATTCTGGGAAAAAATATTCCCAAGCCCGTCTGGACCATCATCTGCGTTCTGATTGCGGTAGCAGTTTCCTTTATGGGAATCGCCTCCAACTTTGCCGCCTGGCTTTCCTTCACCGGATCCCTTTGCGGTCCTCTGGCCGGCATGATGATTGCCCACTACCTTATTCTGAACCGCAGTACCCGCTTCTTTGTTCCTAAGCATTTCCGCCTTTCCGGCTGGTTGGCCTGGGCAGTGGCGGGCTTTGGCTCCCAGATGACCTCCTCCGCCATTCCCGCTGTAACCGCCATCTTCCTGGGCTTTGTCAGCTACATCATCTTCTACTATATTTTTGACGTGGCCCTTAACCTGCACAAAGGCAAGGACCTTGACCAAATCACTCCTGAGCAGGGCGAAATTTGGGTCATTCCTACCGCTGCCGAGGTGACCAAAGAGGTTATGGAAGCCGAAGCCAAACTTACTGCTTCGGCAAAGTAACCCTACTGTTGTCGCCATACACCATCCAAAAACCAAGGGTGTTTCTCCCTTGGTTTTTTTATCAGAGTTCCCAAGGAGGATGTGCTATGAAACGAATCCGTTTTGGGCTGGGCATTGCAACGGGCACCGAAGGCCTGATGTACCCCATCCCCTATTCTTCTGCCCGGGAGGTAGTGGAAATTTCGGTGCTGGCCGAACGCCTTGGGTTTGATTCGGTCTGGGGCAACGACCACATCCAAACCCAGGAATATGTCTATCAAAAGTTTGGCGATTATCCCCGCTACTATGCCCCTCTCGTCGAACTGGCCGCCATTGCCGAACACACCACCCACCTGCTGCTCTGCACCGCGTTGCTGGTGCTGCCCTTCCGTCACCCGGTCAACGTAGCGAAAGAGGTTGCCACGTTGGACCACCTTTCGGGCGGCCGAGTGCGGCTGGGCGTGGGAATCGGCGCCTATCGGGAGGAGTTTGAAGCCCAGTACGGCCGGGATGCCGCAGGTATCAACCGGGGAGAGATGCTGGAAGAGAGCGTTCAGCTGCTGCACCGCATCTTTACCGAAGACAACGTCACCCATGAGGGAAAGTACTACTCGGTGCGCGACCTCAAATGCTTCCCCAAGCCGCTTCAAAACCCCTTCCCCCTTTATTTTGGGGGCAACTCCACCATGAGCTATGGGCGGGTGGCCAAATACGGAACCGGATGGCTTCCCGCAGGCCTGAAGGTGGAGGAAGTCCGCCAGGCCGTTGAGCAAATCGGCTATGAGTGCGAAAAGCAGGGCCGGAGCCTGGACGAAATCGACATTGCTCCCCAGTTTGGCATCTGCATCAAGAAAACCCACGAGGAGGCCCACGCCGCCTACCAAAACAGCCAGCATTACCGGCACAGCCTTTCGTTGCAAAACACCACCTACAAAGGAAAGGATATCGCCAACTACGCCGAGCGGCGAATCATCGGCTCCCCGCAAGAAGTGGCCCAGCGCATTCAAGACTATATTGACGCCGGTGTCACCCATTTTGCCGCCCTGGTGTTTGCCGGAAACTCTCTGGAAGACACCAAGGAGCAGATGCACCGCTTTGCCGAGGAAGTGATGCCATTCTTTCAAAAGAAATAAGGCCACTGAAATTCCGTCGCCTAAGGGGAATACCAAGGTATTCCCCTTTTTGTTTTGTCTATGGCCTTGAGGCGGAAAACCCCAAGCTTTTTAGATAAATTTCCACATAGTCCTCCAAACCCTTTAGTTCCTCCAACGTGGGCAGGCGTCCGGTTTTTCGGAGAAAATAGGCTTTCAGCAAATCCAAATCCTCCTGCTCCTCCCGCTTTTTCACCACCGCCCCCTCCGGCGTTCCCCCCAACAGATAATCCACCGAAACGCCGAAAAATTCCGACAACTTGGTCAGAGTCGCCGCCGACAGCCCCGCCTTGCGTCCGGACTTTAAATCGGTCAGCGCCCCGCGGCTTACCCCCGCCAGCCGGCACATCTGGGTGATATTGAGTCCCTCCAGCCGGCACAATTCCTCAATTCTCCGATACAGCCCTTCCATACGGCACCTACCTTTGAAATGGCTTTACCCAAATACGTAAAAACCCCATTGACTTGGGCTCTGCTGACATAGTATATTGATGTTACGTATATACGTAAATTTTACTCAATATTTACGTAAATGTCAACAGGAGGTTTTGTATGCCGCTCAAGCCTATGTATCCCGCCAACAATCCGGTGACGGTGCAGTTAGCCCAAGACCTTTCGTCCACCGACTCCGACATCGCCGTCACCCATGTTTCCCTGTTCCCCCCTCCCCCCAACTTTGTCACGGTTGGAACAGAAGCCAACGCCGAAACCATTCTCTACACCGGCATTGACGTGGAAGAAGGCAAGCTTACCGGCTGCCAGCGAGGGCGCCTGGGTACCACCGCCGCTGACTGGCCGGCGGGAGAGTTTATCTACCACGCCTGGAGCCCAGACAACGCCAACATTCTGATGGAAAACATCCTCATTCTGGCGGAGGAGAAAGCCTCGGCTCAGGAACTGCAGCGGATGGACGAGACGCTGGAGGTGTTGGAAAGCAGCGTCCAAAGTCTCAACGCCGGCAAAGCAAACCTCTCGGTGGTGGAGGAGCTGAGCCAAACCCTGGACACCCTTTCCCTGCGGCTGGATAATGCGGAAGAGCAGAAGGCAGATATTTCGGAAATTCAGCGCATTGACGCCGCCATCACTGATTTGCAAAACGCCATTGCCGGGCTCGGCGGCGACGGAGAGCTGGACCCCTCGGACATTGCCCGGCTGGAAGCCGCCATTGTGTCCATTAACCAAACGCTGGCAACCAAGGCGGACGCCTCCCACATCACCCGCATCGACGGGGATCTGGCGAATTTGTCCGCCGCTTTGGAGGGCAAAGCCTCCGTCGACGCGCTGGCAACCAAGGCGGACGCTTCCCACATCGCCCGCATCGACGGGGAGCTGGCGAATTTGTCCGCCGCTTTAGAGGACAAAGCCTCCGCCGACGCGCTGGCAACCAAGGCGGACGCCTCCCACATCGCCCGCATCGCCGGCGAGCTCGCGAATTTGTCCGCCGC
>JAKPGH010000016.1 GCA_029550985.1 Bacillota bacterium | reverse complement strand
CGACCAGCGGGGCGCCTATTCTTCCTTGGACCGCCTGGCGGGGTATCAGCAGGCTCTGAAAGAAGCGGGAGTGCCCTTTGACCAAAACCTCATTGCCATGACCAGCTATGATTACGACGGCGGTTATAAGGCTATGAAGCGCTATTTGACCTCCATGACCGAATTCGATGCGGTCATCTGCTCCAACGACTGGGTCGCTTCCGGCGTGCTGCAGGCACTGCAGGAGCAGAACATTTCGGTGCCAGGTCAGGTTTCCGTTGTGGGGTACGACAACACCGAGGTGGCGCGGATTTCCCGCCCCATGCTCACGTCAGTGCGCCAATATCCCTACGACATCGGATATACCGCCGTCAATATGCTGATTGCCATGCTGAAAGGCCGCACCGTAGAGGATAAAATGATCGGAACCGATTTGATTGTCCGCAACTCCACCGCGGTGAAGCGTCCGCCTTCGCCTTATATCGACAACGTTTTTGTGCAAAAAAACACCCCCTATATCAGCGACATAGGGGGAGGAGTTGTGTTTTAGATTTTGTCCCATTTGGGATCGATTTGAGTGACGGAACGGTACGCATTGGCGCACATGATGGCGTCCAGGATGGCGATGCGTGCCATGGCTTCGCAGACGGGGTAAATGCGGGAAAGCAGGGTAGCGTCCCGACGGGTGATAGGCTGCAGGATGCCGTCTTCCATCTTGTCCACATCCACAGCCCTCTGGGCAACGGAAACGGTGGGAGTGGGTTTCACAGCCAGACGGATGCGGATTTCGCTGCCGTTGGAGATACCGCCCAGAATGCCGCCGGCGTTGTTGGTGTAGAAAGCCACCCGTCCGGTTTCGGGATCCACATAGGATTCGTCGTTGCATTCGGAGCCCAGCATGCGAGCCACTTCAAATCCAGCGCCAAATTCGATGCCCTTGATGGCGCCGATGGACATAAGGGCGTGAGAGAGCGTGGCGTCCAGTCTGTCAAAGACAGGCTCGCCAACCCCGGCAGGAACACCGCGGATAATCAGTTCCACTACGCCGCCGCAGGTGTTGCCGGTTGCCTTTACCTTGAGGATTTCCTCAATCATCTTGGGGGCGGCTTCCAGGTCGGGGCAGTTCAGTTCGTTGGCGCGGTAATTCTTCTTGGCCTCTTCGTAGGTGACGGGTTTTGCCTTGATGCCATGAGCTTCGGTGACAAAGCCGATGACGTCGATGCCCATCCGGTCCAAAACCTGCTTGGCAACGGCTCCGCCGGCTACACGGCTGGCAGTTTCGCGTCCGGAAGCGCGGCCAGCGCCAACCCAGTCTGCAAACTCGCCGTACTTCTTAAAATAGCAGTATTCGGCGTGGCCGGGGCGGATGGAGTATTGGTATTCCCGATACTGTTCGACGTGGATGTCCTCAATATCGTTGTTGGGGATGACGATTCCCACAGGCGCGCCGGTGGTGTAGTCGTGTTCCATCACGCCGGAAAAGATGTAGCATTTGTCCTTTTCCAAACGGGGGGAATCCAGGGGAGTTTGTCCGGGTTTCCGCTTGTCCAGTTCCTCCTGAATCATGTCGGCGGTCAGTTTAATGCCGGCAGGGACACCGTCCACAATCACCATCAGGCCACCGTACAGTTCCTTCGGAATGTCCAGATGTTTGCGGAAGCATCCGGAATAGGATTCGCCGCAGGTGGTAATGCGAAACAGTTTGCCGAATGTATTTCCCATCATAATTATGTTCCTCCCTTGCCTTGATTTTTTGTGCAGAGTTTATAAAATCTCTACCAAAAAGTATAGTGTTGTAGGAGACATAAGTCAAATTGTTAATTGCTATCTGGCCCATTTAGTTGAACTATGGGTAATAAAGATTCCAACGCACCATTCTATTTTACCGGTTTATGAGGCGCCATGCTCTCACATGGGACCGAGGTTTGGCACTTTCCGCAGCCGTAATAGGGGCGGTTGGCCGCCAGAATTTCCCCTAAATGCGCGCTGCATCGAGAATGGTCCTTGCCGTTTTCCCAGGAAATAGCCTGGGCGGGGCAAGCCACGATACAGGCCCCGCACCGAATGCAGTGTTCCTCCAGCTCTGTGTAGGTCCGGGGAGAGGGGGAAGTCTCCCAGTTGGTGATGATGCTGCCGAAGCGACCTGCCATACCCTTTTGGGTTATCAGCCCCTTGTTGAGGGAAAAGGTTCCGAGTCCCGCCGCGTAAGCCGCATGGCGCTCCGACCAGTTGCTGGTAAACAGCATGCCGTTGCCTTTTTTATCGGTGGCGGCGTTGCTCCAGAACCGGGGGTCCGCCGCTGGGATGACAGCTTGATACCCTTCCGCTTCCAAAGCTTCTTTGAGATGTTGGCAAAGGGCGATCAGAAAGGTTTGACCGTCCACCCGTGCGTGCATGTACTCCTGAGAAGGCTGGGTGCGGTTTAAGCCATTGCTCCGCTTGACCTGTTGGGGAAAGGGTAAAAAGAAGGAAATGACCGTTTTGGCTCCCTCCAGCCAAAAGGAGGGCGGGTCCATCTTTAAATTGGCCTGCGGATTGTCCTGCAGGCTGAGGA
>JAKPGH010000003.1 GCA_029550985.1 Bacillota bacterium | reverse complement strand
TCATCCGCTGTTCAGACATGGAGATGAGGGGAACAATGTCGCCGGATTGGATCAGGCCCTTAATTTCGTCGGCGCCGGTGATGGAAATGTTGATATGGCCGCCGACCAAAGCGGAGCTCAGCTCTGCGCCGCCGTTGTAGTTGACGATCTTGATGTATTTTTCAATATCCTTGATGTCAACGCCCAAGCCGCCGGCCAGAGTCTGCTTGAGGGAAACGGCGTCGGCGCCGGTGGCGGTCAGCATACCGCAGGACAGTTCCTGGGGATGTGCTTTTGCGTACTCAATAAATTCTTGGAAGTTGCTGTACTTGCCTTCCTGAGCCTTTTTGGAGGAGGCAATCAGGTTGATGGAGTGTACCAGCTTTGCGACGGGCACAAATTCTTCATAGTAATCCAAGGGAAGAATGCCCTGCAGGTCCAGCATGATGATGGACTGGGTGCCCAGTACGTATGTATAACCATCAGCCGGTTGCTTGTAAGCAAAGTCGATACCGTTGGCTCCACCTGCGCCTTCTACGTTAACGATTTCCACCGGAACGCCGAGGATATCCTGCAGCAGGGGCTGCAAAGGTCTCAGAGTGCTATCGGCACCGCCGCCGACACCCCAAGGGCAAACCAGAGTTACTTTGCGCTCCCATTTCCACTCCTCTTTTGCCGGTTCCGAAGATTCGGCGGGAGCAGCCTGTTGCTGGGAGCTGGATTGAGCAGGAGCGGCAGCTTGCGAGCTACTGCTTGGAGCCGCATTGCTTGCGCACCCTGCCAACAGAGCGAGCAACAGTACCAAGGACAGAATCACTTGAAGACTTTTTTTCATTTCTCATTCCCCTTTTTTCTAAAAATAGTTGAAAATCCATATATATTTTGGGTTAATTGTAGTATACTTTATATATCTTAACTGACACCCTATTAATTCTTAAATTTTATTAAGACTTGCTCCTCTACCTTTTTCGCGAAATTGTGCTATAATAATGCAGTAAAGGGGTGACAAAAAGCAATGGAGCGCGCTAAAATTCTTGTTGTGGATGACGAAAGTCTGGTGCGCAGATTGATTGCGCGTGTGTTGAATAGTGAGGGGATGCAGGTTTCTGAGGCCAAAGACGGACCAGAGGCCATTCGGATGGCCACCGAAAATGACTATGACCTCATCATTCTGGACATTATGATGGAAGGAATGGATGGCTTTCAGGTTATTCAGGAACTGAGAGCCCGCGATGTTTACACCCCCATTTTTGTATTGAGTGGGCGTCAGCAGGACAACGACCAGGTATTTGCCCTGGGCATCGGAGCAGACGATTATGTCACCAAACCCTTTAGCCCGTCTATCTTGTGTGCCAAAGTGCGAGCTTGTCTGCGCCGGGTGCGTTTATCGGAGCGGGAATCCGATTCCGTCATACAAGTCGGCCCTTTTACATACATCGGCGAAGAAATGCGCCTGCAAAAAAACGGGAAGGATATCGAGCTTTCCAGCAAGGAATTTTTCCTGATTAAGTATTTTCTCAACAACATCGGTAAGGTACTTACCAAAGAGCAAATCTACCAGAACGTTTGGGGGGACAATGTGGTGGGTGACAATACCATTATGGTCCACATTCGCCGACTCCGCTCCAAAATCGAAGATGACCCCGATGACCCCCGATACATCCGAACGGTTCGCGGCGTCGGCTATCAATTTGTGGTCGACCCGCAGGACGAATAGCAACATAAAATAGACAAGCCTCCCATCGCCATCATCCGCGACGGGAGGCTTCTGATATTTTAGGTTATCTCTGCCTGGCGGTGGCATAAAAGGCCTTGACAAGCTCCGTCAGTGCCAGGGGAGCCGCCGAAAGTCCAATTACCCAAAGCCAGTGCAGCACGCTCAGGCTGTGAAGCCGAAAAAGTGCCTCCAATGCCGGTACCAAGCAAACCAGTAAAGCTACAAAACCTGACACCGCAACCGCCTTCACCATGGCCCGGCTGGAGAAAAATCCGATTTTGGACAATGATTTTTCGCTGCGGCAGTTTAACGCCTGCGCCAGCTGTCCGAAACACAGCACCAGAAAAGCCATCGTCCTCCCCACCTCTTGGCAAGGGGGCACATAATACGAAATGGGAACTCGAAGCCCGATATAAAAACCTGCCAAGGTAAGGACCCCCACCAGGGTACCCTGAAGGGGGATGATGAACTTCGTTTTTCCGGAAAAGATGCCCTGACCGGCAGGAATGGGCTTTCGCTTCATTATGTCCTCATCCACCGGCTCAAGGCCAAGAGCCAAAGCGGGCAAGGCATCGGTCACCACATTGATCAGCAGTAGATGGATGGCCAGCAAAGGGGTCCCCCAGCCAAACATCATAGCAATGAAAATGACAAAGATTTCTCCCAAATTGCAGCTAATGAGGAACTGAACGGTCTTTTGAATATTGTCATAGATGCCTCTGCCCTGACGCACCGCCTCCACAATGGTGAAAAAGTTGTCGTCGGTGAGCACCATGTCGGCGGCGTCTTTTGCCACGTCGGTGCCGGTTATTCCCATGGCGCACCCGATATCGGCAGCTCGAAGGGCGGGGGCGTCGTTGACTCCATCTCCCGTCATGGCCACAATTTGTCCTCGGCTCTGCCAAGCCTTGACAATGCGAATTTTATCCTGTGGACTCACCCGGGCGTAGACGCTGTAACGGTGGATGTTTTCCATCAGCGTTTCGTCGTCCATGGCGGAAAGCTCCTGTCCGCTGACTGCCTCCTCCCCTTCCCGGAGAATTCCCAGCTCTTTGCCAATGGCCCTTGCGGTGACCACATGGTCGCCCGTAATCATAATGGTGCGAATCCCCGCCTGGGCGCAAAGTTCCACCGCTTCCCTGCTTTCTTCCCGGGGCGGGTCTATCATCCCGATTAAGCCCATAAAAGTCAGGTTGGTTTCCAGAGTATGGCTGCTCAAATCCTCCGGCAACTGCGAAATCTCCCGGCAAGCCACCGCCAGCACCCGCAAAGCATCTTCTCCCATGGCCTTGTTAATCTGCTCCGCCGCCGAAGTATCCGCCTGGACACAGAGAGGCAGCAGCACATCAAAGCCGCCCTTGGTGATGACTAAGAACTTATCCCCTGTGGAATGGACGGTGGTCATCAGCTTGCGCTCCGAATCAAAGGGCAGTTCGGCAACCCTGGGGTACTCTGCCTCCAACTCGGACTTGACAAGCCCTGCGTCCAATGCGGCGGCCACAATGGCGGTTTCGGTGGGGTCGCCGATGTGGCGCTTTTCCCCGTCGGACACTTCCACCCGACCGTCGCTGCACAGCGTTCCCAGACGCAGCAGGTGTAGCCCCTGGGGGCTCAGCTGTTCCGAAAGCTCCTGCACCGACTCCCCCGCCGCCCAAAGCTTGCGGACCGTCATTTGATTGAGGGTCAGGGTTCCGGTTTTGTCGGTGCAGATGACCGAGGCGCTGCCCAGCGTCTCCACGGCGGAAAGGCGGCGGACAATGGCTCCTTTCTCCACCATACGCCGCACCCCCAAAGCCAGCACCACCGTGACGACGGCGGTCATTCCCTCGGGGATGGCGGCCACCGCCAGGGAAACGGCGGTCATAAACATCTCCATCACCGGAATACCCTGCAAGATACCGGTCAAAAAAATAATGGCGCAAATAACAAGGGCTGCCATCCCCAAATACTTGCTGAAACGGGCCAGCCGCTTCATCAAAGGAGTGGCTTCTTCTTCCCCGCTGTCCAGCAGGGCGGCGATTTTCCCCATTTCGGTGTTCATGCCGGTGGCGGTCACCAGAGCTTTGCCCCGGCCGTAGGTGACAACGCAGCCGCTGTACACCATGTTGAGCCGGTCCCCCAAGGGGGCGTCTTCCGCCACCTGGGCTGCGGCGTCTTTTTGAACCGGCAGGCTCTCCCCGGTCAGGGCGCTTTCCTCGCAGGCAAGACTGGCGCTTTCAATCAAACGGCAATCGGCGGGGACAAAATCTCCCGCCTCTATCACCACGATGTCCCCCGGCACCAGGTCGGCGGAGGGAATCTGCACCAGCGTGCCTTCCCGCAGCACCTTGGCGCTGGGGGCGGACAGCCGTTTGAGAGCATCCAGGGATTTCTGGGCTTTGCTTTCCTGCGAAACGCCCAAGGCGGCGTTGAGGGCCACAATGGCGAGGATGATGATGGAGTCGATAAACTCCCCTTCCTCCGAGAAAATAGCCAGCACAAAGGAAATAACGGCGGCAATGATTAGAATAATCACCATGGTGTCCTTCAGCTGAAGCAAAAAGCGCATCCACAGGCTCCTGGGCTGTTTAGCGGTGAGGACATTTTCCCCGTACCTTGCCCGCGCATCGGAAGCTTCGGCAAAGGTCAAGCCTCGGTCGGGGTCGGTGCCGAAACGGTCCAACTGCTGTAATATGGTTCCGGTATGGTCAGTCATACTTTCTCTCCGGCTCTTGCGGTTTTGGGGTGACTGAATTATAGTAAAACTAACATCTAAATTATGGAGCATTTTTCGGATTTCATGCAAGGAGGCTCTCAGATGGAAAAACGGCGGGGACTGGATTCCTTTACTTTGAAGCTGATGATGGCAGCGCTGATGGTGCTGGACCATCTCTATTACTTTCTGCCGGACATGAGTTTTCCCATTTGGTTTACCATGGCGGGAAGGGTGGTCGCCCCCACCTTTTGCTACCTGATGACCCAGTCCCTGTACTACACCCGTGACAGAAGCCGCTACATCCGCCGGCTGACCTTTGCCGGTTTTGTTATGCTGGGGGGAAATATTCTCCTCATGCTGCTGGCAGCCTCCCTCCATAACGGAACGATCATTCCATTGGACAATTCCATCTTTCTGTCCCTGGCGGTGAGCGCAGTGGTGGTGGACCGACTGGAGCGACTTCAAGGGGGTTTTCGTCTGCGGCATGTTGTTCTCATTCTTGTGATGCTTTTGACCTCCCTGTTGCTGGAAGGGGCATTTTTGCTCCCGGCGATGGCGGTCATCTTTTACTTTTTGCGGGACCGCAAAGTTCTCATGTCCATCGCGTATCTGGCGGGCAGCTTTCTTGCCGTCTACCTGCTGATGGGCCTTTCCGGTTCCAGCCCCCGCTACACCTTTGAGCTGTTTGGATACAGGCTGCACACCC
>JAKPGH010000306.1 GCA_029550985.1 Bacillota bacterium | reverse complement strand
CCGGCGGCGGGAACCGAGATGACAATCAAGTCCCGCTCCTTGCAGGCGGAAACATTGTCCAGCCCGGTGATGTTGTCGCATCCGGTTTCTTCCCGGGCCTTGCAGGCGGCTTCCTGCGCCTTTTCCAGCTGCCGGGAGCCGATGCAGATGTCGTGTCCCACCTTGGCCAAACGCAGGGCAAGGCCGTAACCCATATCGCCCGTTGCTCCAATAATCGAAATCTTCATGATGTTTCATTCCCTCCCGATTCTACAGGCTGTAGCCGTAGGAATTTTTAAGGGCTGCGCGCAGGTCTGCCATGGTGGGCTGAATGACAGGAGGTTTGGGCAGATACTGGGCGGTGGTTTCGGGATCCCTCATGCCGGTGGAGGTAATGAGAGCCACCACCTTGTCGTCCGGCTTGATAACGCCTTCCTTGGCCAGCTTTTCCAGCGCCAGCAGGGAAAGAACCGATGAGTTCTCGGCGTAGATTCCCTCTCGGGAGGCAAGGCGTTTCTGCATGGCAACGACTTCTTCGTCGGTGGAGCTGCGGGCATAGCCGTCGGTTTTCCAAACGGCTTCCAGCCCCTGGAAGGTGGTGAGGGTGGTACCCACCGAGAAGGCCACCTGGGTGCTGCCTTCCACGTTGACGGGGGCCTTTGCGTTGCGGCGCAGGGTTTCCTCGATGGTGCCGCAGCTTTCTCCGGCCACCATGCGGGGCAGGGCGCTGATATAGCCCATATCTTTCAAGTCGTTCATGCCTTTGTAAATGCCGTAAAGTCCGTCGCAGTAGGCGGTGGGGGCGGCAAAGAAGGCGGGGGCTTCTCCGCCCAGTTGCTCGTAAACTTCAAATGCAATGGATTTGTAGCCGTCGATGGCGTAGCAGTTGCTGCCGATGGGCGGACTTTGGAATCCGCTGGCAGGCATCCAGCCCAGCTCCCTGACGCACTGCCCCATAATGGTCCAGCGGTCCTGGGCGGTGGGGCAAACCATCACATAGGCCCCATAGACCTGCATTAGGGTTTTCATGCAGTCGGGCACATAGGGGACGGTAAACACAATGCAGGGAATTTCGGCGGCGGCGGCGTATGCTGCCATGGCGGCGCCGTGGTTTCCGGTAGAGGATATGGTGATGGCCGGCGCCTTTTGCTGCCGTGCCATGGTTGCCACCAAAGAGCAGAGCCGGTCCTTAAAGGACAGGGTGGGGTTGCGAGTTTCGTCCTTGGCGTAGAGGTTGCTAAGCCCCATTTCCCGGCCCAGACGCTCCAGCTTCAGCAGAGGAGTGTTTCCTTCCCCGATGCTGACCGGAGCAACGTCCGGCGCAATGGGATAAAAATCCCGGAAGCGATAGATGCCGGGCTCCCCGTTTTGTCCGGGAAGCTTCGCGCCGGTGACGTCGTAGACGGTGGTCCAGTTGGAGTTGACGCCGGCTTGGTGACAGTCCGGGCACCCTTCGTAGTAGCGGTCATTCTCTCCCAGCGGCCGGCCGCACCGGATGCAGCGCACTTCTTGAAAGTAACCCATCTGTTGCTCCTCCTTAAGCCAAGATAATCAGCTCGTCGCTGCTCTTGTCCAGGTAACGGGTTCCGGTTTCGGTAACCTCCACCGTATTTTCAATCTGCACACCGCCCCAACCCAGTTCGTAGTAGGGGGTTTCGATGCAGCAGACCATTCCTTTTTCCAGCTTGATGTCGCAGCTCGGGGCGATGGAGGGCATATCGTAGGCCTCCAGTCCGATGCCGTGACCGCAATGGTGGCGGGCGTAGTGGGGAATTCCGTTGCGCCTGGTGACTTCCACCGCAATGTGGAAAATCTCACTGGCGGGAACACCCGGCTTCATGGCTTTGATGGCCTCCCGGGTGCCGGCAAGGACAGCGTTGTAATAGGTTTTGGTCTTTTGGTCCGGCTCCCCGATGACAGCGGTTCGGGCGATATCCGAACGGTAGCCGTTGTAGATGCAGCCGTAGTCAAAACGGATGAGCCGCTGGATTACAAGGTCGGTATTGCAGACGTCGGCGTAGGCGGCCCGCAGGTCACCGGTGGCCACAATAAAGTAGGGCTCCGCCTTGCGGCTGGTGACTTCTTCCCGGTAGGCCCACTCCAGATCCAGCTCGGTCATGCCGGGTCGGAATTGTTTCAAGACAGCCTCCAAACTTTCGGCCGCAATTTCGGCGGCTCGTTCGATACCTGCTATCTCCTCGGGATGTTTGATGATGCGGGCCTGCAGGAAAACCGGCTGGCCGGGGATAAAGGTGCAATCCGGCAAGGCGTTGGCGACCTTTTCCCAACTGGTGCGGGTGATGCGGCTTTCGTCCAGAGCAATCTTGGTTTTGCCGGTGGACCGGATGGCGGCGATGAGAGCTTCCTCACCGCTGGCAAAGGAAGAAAGGGATTTTTCCTGCACCAGTTTGCTGAGGAAGCCGTCGGAGTGGTGGCAAAAGCGGAAGGAACCGTAAGGGAAGATTTGGGCATCTTCTCTCACCCGCTCCACAATGCCGGGAACCTCCGCCAAGGATACAGCAAACAAAAACCGGTCTTCGCTGGGAACATACAGAGCATACGATTGGGTGCTATGTACCACATTTTGGCCTACGCTGACATAGCCGCTGACATATTCGATGTTGGCGGGCAAGGTGGCTACCAGCAAGTCCACCCCGGCTTGCTCTGCCGCCAGATTCAGGCGGTGGCGGCGAAATGCTTTGAGGTCCATGTTTGTTCCCCCTTACTTGCTGTACCTTGCAATAATCTCCTCGGCAAAGAACTGCATGTGCTCCCGGGTTTCTTCCAGCGTATTGTCGGCAAAGATGAGAGCGGAGAAGGTGGTGACTCCGGCTTCAATGTAGCGCTCCACCATCTCGCGGACTTCCTCCACAGAGCCTACCAGGTTCCGCTCGGTGTAGTTGCTGGCGTCCCTGCCCTTCATGGTGGATTTGCTCAATGAGAGGGAGTGGCGGTAGATTTGAGATTTTTCATAGCGGGCTTTGGCCTCTTGGCTGGTCTTGGCGATGGAAACGCTGATTTGGGGAGCGATGTCGATGTCGGCAAAATTGCGGCCTTCCTTTTCACAGCATTCCCGGATGGCGTCGCAGCCGGCCTTGACTTCCTCGGGAGTCAGCAGGGCGG
>JAKPGH010000191.1 GCA_029550985.1 Bacillota bacterium | reverse complement strand
CCATCTCCCGCTGGGAAACCGCCTCGGTCCGCTCCAGCAAGCGGTCGGCCAGGGTGGATTTTCCATGGTCAATATGGGCTATAATGCAGAAGTTGCGAATATTCTCGTAATACGCCATACCTACGCTCCTATTA
Organism: Bacillota bacterium; assembly: GCA_029550985.1. Classification (GTDB taxonomy): domain Bacteria; phylum Bacillota; class Clostridia; order Oscillospirales; family Ruminococcaceae; genus WRAV01. The sequence goes on along the minus strand of JAKPGH010000191.1, from coordinate 4,243 downwards.
GTGCTATCGTCAGGGGCTTATGATAGTTTGCCCAATCCATCGGGCCTGTCCACCTTTAGCCGATGGCGTCAGGTTCTCCCGCCTGGGGAAGGAGAGCTTCTTCGGGATGGCGCAGATGGTGAAGCTCCCGGAGAATGAAGGCCAACGCCAACAGCATCGCCAAAATATCGGTGACAGGCATGGCATACAAGATGCCCTTGAGTCCGAAGAAATGGGGCAAAATCAAAATGCAGGGCACCAAAATCAGAAGTTGCCGGGACATGTTCAGCATCATGGAAATAACGGGCTTGCCCACCGCCTGGAAGTAGTTGGCGGAGGGAATCTGGATGCCGGCGCTGAACACGCAACAGAGGAAGGTTCGGGTCGCCATGACGGCAAACTCGTTAAACACGGGGTTTTGGTCCCGGAAGATGGTCACCGGAATTTCGGGGCGCAAGACAAACAGCAGGTTGGCCAGCACCGACATGAAGAAGGTGGCCGCCACTTCCGTCTTGTATATGCTCCGCACCCTGTCATAGTAGCCCGCGCCATAGTTGTAGCCCAGAAGGGGCTGTGCGCCGACGGCGATGCCCAAAATCACATTGATGAAAATGGAGTTGATTTTCATGACAATTCCCAGACCGGACAGGGCAATTTCCGCGCCGTAGGGGCTTTGGGCTCCGTAATAGGTCAGGGAGTTGTTGAGCACCACGTTGACAATGGTAAAGGAAATCTGGGTAATGAAGCTGGCGGAACCCAGCGACACCACCTTGCGGATGATGGCAGCATCCGGCCGCAGGTTGGGGAGGGAAAACCGGACATAATGAGCCTGTTTGAGAATATACAGGATACCCAGAGAAAAGGATACTACCTGGGAAAAGGCGGTGGCGATGGCGGCGCCCTTGACTCCCATATTAAAGGTAAAAATAAAGATGGGGTCTAAAACCGTGTTGAGCAGCGCCCCCGCCAGATTGACCACCATGGAATACCGGGGGCTTCCGTCAGCCCTAATGATGTTGGCAATTCCGGTGCTGACGATAACAAAGGGAAATCCCATGGCGATGTAGGTCACATAATCCACCGCATGGGGCATAATGGCTTCGGTAGCGCCCAGCATCCGCAGCAGCGGCTCCATAAAAAGAAAGACGACGGTTGTCAGCAAAAGGCCGGAGCAGCTCAGCAGCAGCACCGCGTTGCCCAGGGTTCGCTGCGCTTTATCGGCGTGTCCCCGGCCAAGCTCCAGGCTGATAAAGGCCGCGGCCCCGTTGCCAATCAGCAGCGCCAAAGCAAGGCTTACGGTCACCAGCGGAAAGGCGGCGGTGGTGGCGCCGTTTCCGATATAACCAACGCCTTTGGCGATAAAAATCTGGTCGACGATGTTGTAAAGAGCCATCACCACCATCGACACCACACTGGGTACCGCGTACTTTGCCAACAATTTGCCAACCGGCTGACTGCCCAATAAATTGCTATCCCGGTTGTTTTTCCTCTGATTCTGCAATTTTGGTTACCTTTTTCCTTTCCCATGAATCAAAAAAAGCGCTCCAAGGCGCAGCATCTTTTTCTATCGAAATCAAACGTCTCTCCGCTTGATAAAAAGCGGCGAGTGCAACAATTTGCACCCCGTAAACTTACCTTATTATAAGGGGATACAACAAGCTTTGTCAAGAATATGCAGAAGGTAACTGCAAATTTCGCGGGTAACTTGGCTTCTTGTGGTGAAACTAACTTTAAGACGCCGCCTGCCTGGTGAAGGTTATGGCAAAGCCTTTTGGCCGCATTTTTAACGGGTTCCACAGAGTTTTCAACCTTTTTCCATTTATTTCCATACCTGGGCGGCGATTTTTAACGACTGTTTTCATTCGATTTCTGCATAAATACAGTGCTGTTACAATTATGTAACATCCATTGACAGCCACTCCCAACATGAAGTAGTATTAGGGTTGCGCTCTTGACCTTCTATCTTCAGATGATTTCAAATAACGCAGCGTTGGGCCATTGGCAACGCTGCCGTCCGCTCCCCAAAAAGGGGGGAGATTTCTTCACAATGGAGGTTGTTTCTTTGAAACAAACAGGAGTAAAACCTGCGGATAAATTGCTGAGTCTGCTCTTGGTCCTGGTTTTGCTGGCGGGGTTTGTGGCCTGCAGCCATCAGGGGGAAGAGGCGGAAATCTCCCCGTCCGAAAGCAGCTATGTGTTCTCCAACCCCCTTTCCGAGCCCAGCCTGCCGGAAAACCTGGGGCCGGTGTCGGAACATCTGCCCAGCCATCGGGACAAAATCGCGGAATTCAAGGCCATCAACAGCGACGTGGTGGGCTGGCTGGAAATTCCCGACACCACCATCAACGACGTGGTGGTTTGGTATCCCAACGATTACAACGAATACTACCTGCGGAAAGACGTCTACAAGCGGTACAATCAGGCGGGGAGCTATTACGCCGATTTCCGCAACAAATTTGACGGCACCGCGGCGGGGCTTTCCCGCAACACGGTGATTTACGGCCACTCTCTGGACATGAACGACAACCCCGACGCCCCTTACTTCAGCCAGCTGAAAAAGTTCTTGGACCAGGACTTTGCCGAACAGCATCCCTATATCTACTTTTCGGTGGAGGGGGAGGAACTGGTGTGGGAAGTGTTTGCCGTCTTCTACTCCACCATCGCCCTGCCCTACAACGTACCCGACCAGAGCAACGAGGAGTTTACCGCCCTTATCAGCGAGGCGAACAAGCGCTCGGAATATATCTACGACGTGGACGTCACCACCGGCGACAAAATACTCACCCTTTCCACCTGTGTTTACAAGTTTACTCCCGGCGTCTATCCCAACGACTATCGGTATGTGGTGATGGCCAAACTGGTGGACCCCAGCGAGCCCTTTAAGAAAACAGCCAGCCTGGAGAAAAACCCCAATCCCAAGGAACCATAATTTTATAACCGCACGAAAACGGGGGGCCTCAACCCCCGTTTCTTGTCAAGACCCTTGGCAAACCACTCCTCTTTGCGGTATAATAGGTAAAGTGTCTTTCCCTCTTGCATACTCTGAACTTTCATCCATTCCAGCGTGTGCAAGACATTTTTCTGCTTGAGCTTTTGGCTTTCCAGCGAATAACCAGAGGTGAACAACCCATGCGCATACAAAAAAGGCGCTCCCGGCGGGGCCGCGCCTTTCTACAAGGTCTATTGGTCCTGCTGTTGACAGCAGGGGTATCTTTTGGGGGCGCCACCGTATGGCAACGCCTGCAGGATTCCCACAAAATCGAATCCAAAACAGGCATCGTGCGGTATTCCACTGGGCCCTCCCAGAGTTCGGAGCCTTCCGCCGGTACGGAAAGGGTGGAGGACGTGTCCCAGTCGGAAGGGGAAGAAAGCGCACCGGAAACGTCCCTCTCATTCGAGGCGGAGTTTCCCAGCGTGGATGACGACGCCGGGGAAGAGAAAGCAGGCTACACCATTAACCCCGCCTTCTCGGTGGAGGGACAGGTGGCCGAATCCGCCAAGGTGGACAACAGCTATTTTGACGACGCCATCTTCTTTGGCGACTCCATCAGCACCGGAATCACCGCCTACAACATCGCCAACAACACGGCCTGTGTCGCCGCCATCGGCGTTTCCCCCAACACCGCCCTCACCACCCCCTACATCCCCACCCGGGACGGCGGAAAAGTCACCATCCTGGAGGCTGCCAAAGCCTACGGGCAGCGCAACAAAGTCTACATCATGCTGGGGGGCAACGGCCTCTGGCAGGATAAGGCAAGCTTTATTGCGGACTATCAGAAGTTTATCGACGCGGTCAGAGAACAGTATCCCGGCGCCATCATCTACATTCAGTCCATGACGCCGGTAGCCCGGGGAGTGGAAAATAAATACCCCAGCGTCACCTACCAAAAGGTGCTGGAGTACAACCAGGCCATTGCTCAACTGGCCAGGGACAACAATCTCCCCTTTGTCAATGTCTTTGAGGCTCTGTGCGACGAGGAAGGCTATCTGCCCGAAGGGGTTTCCGCCGACGGACTTCACCTTTCCGCCGAATACTATTTTAAATGGTTCGACTACTTAAAATCCCATACCGTATAATCTAGCGACAAAAAGGAAGGATTTCTCATGAAAGTAAAAGTGCTGTCTCTTTTGATGTTGTTGGTGTTTGTGGCTGCCGGCTGCGGCGGCAAGGAGAATAAAAACCTGGACGTAAGCCCCGCCGAGCTGGCTAAGGATATTCTGGAGCAGGTGGACTTTGAGGCCGATTTGGTCCCCATCGCCCCCG
>JAKPGH010000258.1 GCA_029550985.1 Bacillota bacterium | reverse complement strand
TGCCAAAGCCTTTGAGCTGATTCCTCCCCGCCCGGAGGATTCCCACAAGGGCACCTTTGGCAAGCTGGTCAACGTGGCGGGCAGCACCCGCTACCGGGGGGCCGCCATTTTGTCCACCCTGGGTGCCCTGCGCTGCGGCGTGGGGCTTGTGACCCTCTGCTCCACCGAAGCGGTTTGCGCCGCCGTCTCGGCCCACGCGCCGGAGGCCATCCTTTTGCCCCTGGCCCAAAACGACATTGGCACTTTGGACGGCACCCTGCCTCTCACCGCCCTGACGGAATGTCTGGAGGCGGCCAACGCGGTGGTGTTTGGCTGCGGGCTGGGCAACAACCTCCACACCGCCCGGCTGCTGGAGCATGTGCTCAAGAACACCACCTGCCCCGTGGTGCTGGACGCCGATGGCATAAATGCTGTGGCGGGGAATATACATGTATTGAAAGAAGCAAAGGCCCCCCTGCTCCTGACTCCCCATCCGGGAGAAATGGCCCGGCTGGCAGGCTGCGACACCTCCCAGGTCGAGGCGGACCGGGAGGGAATGGCTCTGGGATTTGCCCAGCGGCACAACGTGACGGTGGTCCTCAAGGGGCACCGCACCCTCATCGCCTCGCCGGACGGCACCCTGACCGTCAACGAGACGGGCAACTCCGGGCTTGCCAAGGGAGGCAGCGGCGACCTGCTGGCCGGCATGATCGGCGCCTTGTTGGCACAGGGGCTTGCCCCCCACCAAGCCGCCGCGGTAGGGGTATTCCTTCATGGCATGGCTGCCGACCGCACCGCAAAACGACTTTCCCGCACCGCCATGCTTCCCAGCGACGTGTTGGAAGATTTGGCCGGCATCTTTCTGGAGCAGGGAAGGTAGCAGCTGACCCAAACAGGATAAGGCCTTGTTTCTGACATCTCGGGGCTTGCCCATGGGAGAGGATTGGAAATGAGGTCTTTTTCTTTGCGCTTTTTCCTGATATTTTTCACCCTTTTATGGGGAATGACGGTGCTGGCCGGCTGCTCCAAGGCCAGGGAGGAAGCAAAAGCCCGCCAATTGATGGAGAGCTTTTCCCAACATTTTGAATCGGAGTTTTCCTGCACGTTGGACGGATTGGAGCTGGAAGGGCGCATCTCCCTCCCCAACCCCGGCTCCGGCCTTGTGGAGATTACCGCCCCTCAAAGCCTTGCAGGGCTTACCTACCGGGTGGACGCCGACCATGTCGAAATCAGCTATTCCGGTTTAAACTTTGCCCTGGACAAATCGGCGGGGGGCTTTGCGGAACTCTCTCCCTTTCCCCGAGCCCTTGGCGCCCTGAGCACCCTGCTCACCTATCGTCCGGAGGAACTGCCGGTGCGGGAGCGGGACTTCTGGAGAATCGACGCCACCGTGGACGGTAAGAAATGTTCTCTGCTGGTGGCCCAGGACACGGGGCTTCCCGTCAAACTTTTACTGGAGGGCGGAGATTTGGAATTATTGCTGAAAAATTTTACCTTTTTAGGCTGAACCAAAAAAGCTCCTTCAAAACTGGAAGGAGCTTTTTTGATGCCAAAAGGACGGGATTGACGGCTTTGCAATATCATAGTAGCGGGGGGAATCACTGCAAAAAAATGCTGAAATTTTGGATAAGCTTGTTTATTCGTTCAAGGTTTCGGCAAGAATATTTTTGCAGGATAAATCTAGCGGAGCGTGATTCTACGTGACTGTGAAAAGAGGAGATATCTATTACGCGGACCTGTCCCCGGTGGTAGGCTCCGAACAGGGAGGAATCCGTCCGGTCCTCATCGTTCAGAACGACGTGGGCAACAAATTCAGCCCCACCGTAATTGCCGCAGCCATCACCAGTCAGAAGGGCAAAAGTCGGCTTCCCACACATATACAGCTCCCCAAAGTGGGGTCTGGGCTCTCCAAAGATTCGGTGGTGCTGCTGGAACAGATTCGCACCATTGACAAACGAAGGCTCAAAGAAAAAATGGGCCGGTTGGACGAAACTTCCATGAACGAAGTAAACCGGGCACTAGCCATCAGCTTCGGATTAGGAGTACAATAACGAAGCATGGGGCACCGCGTCCGGGACAATTTCAAAGTCCTACATAGACGCAGGTGCCGTGCAAGGTTATGTTCGGGGACAACCGCAAAGCTCATGTGCAGGGGAACCATACGCCGCCATTCCGCCCAATTCGGGGGGGAGGGTGGCGCCTGCTTTTTTACCGGCATTTTGACACCCTGGGACTTTTCATTTTCGGAGAAAGATGGTATAGTAATAATTGGATATAGGGCAAAGAAATTTGCCACGGCCGGTCCTTCCGAGAAGGGTCAGGCTACGTTCACACGCAAGGAGACAGACGAATGGCAAAGGAAAAATCCTGCGGTGCGCTGGTGTACCGCAAAAAGGGAGACACCGTTCAAATGCTGATCCTGCGCCACAAAATGGGAGGACACTGGTCTTTTCCAAAGGGACATGTCGAGGCAGGCGAAACCGAAGTGGAAACCGCGCTGCGAGAAGTGCGGGAAGAAACCGGTTTGACCATTCAATTAATGCCGGGATTTCGCGAACAGGTTTGCTATTCCCCTCGGCCGGGCATTTCCAAAGAGGTGGTTTATTTTCTGGGTTACGCCGAGGATTCCCGCACCGTTCGCCAGGAAGAGGAAATCAGCGAAATTCGCTGGGTCAATCTGCGAAGCATGGCGGGGTACCTTACCTACGACAACGACCGCCTGCTGATTAAAAACGCCCGCCGCTACCTCAAGGAAAAGGGGATTCTCCCCTCGCGGTAGGAAACCCGCGTTTGGCATGAGCCCCCGCTCAGGACGCAATACGGTTGACAAAAAGCACTGTCCATCGGTAAAAGATGGGCAGTGCTTTTGACGTCTGGTCAGGTGGTAACATAACCTAACAGGATGAGAAAACCCGCTGCCAACAGGCAGTATAAAAAGATGCGCCAAGGGGGAAGATCGGGGCGCTCGGGCCCTATCATAAAAGCACCTTCTTTCGACAGAATTTGCTGTTGTTATTGTATCCTATCCCAGCCGTTCTGGCAACCGGTTTTGTTCCAAACAACCTGGCGGCAAGGCTTGAAAAACCCTTCGTCTCATGCTATACTATTTAAGCTTGCAGCGCAACGCAGCATAGGCTACCGTGGCTCAGTCGGTAGAGCAGCTGATTCGTAATCAGCAGGTCAGGGGTTCGAGCCCCCTCGGTAGCTCCAAGAAAAAATCCTGTAAACTTTGGGTTTACAGGATTTTTCTTTTGGGCGGCGTGGCACAATAGTACCGCGCCGCTGCGATGTACGGTTTTACTGCTTTGTCTTTTTCAGGTAGGCCTGCAGCTTTTGAGCCTGATACCCTTCCATTTCGGCGTATTCCCGGAAGAACTGTTGCAGCTCCGCGTTTTCCACCTTGTCGGCGTAGTTCATAAAGTCTCGCACCCGCTCCTGGGTGTCCAACAGGGCCTTCTTCAAATAGTCTTGGGTATTGAGTTCCATGGCATTCACCTTTCCGCAGTTTTTCGTCTTTATCATTCGCAGGCGAACCCCATTTATGCGGCGGCCCTGTGTTTTCGCCCATTGAAATATTAATCAAACCTTTATATCGAGGCTCCCAATTTGTGGTACAATAATAATGGAGAAGATTTTGGTTTTACAGCTAGGGGATGCTCTGCGTATAAATCCTTAGTTTTGACGACCACACCTGGTTTTCCCCGGCAGAGCAACGGTAGAGCATACCAATTTTACAAGTAATTCTGTTTCTACTTAAAGGCGAGGTATCTCATGAGAAAAACAAAGATTGTATGCACCTTAGGTTACGCTTCCGAAACACCGGAGATTATCGAACAGCTGATTCTGGCCGGCATGGATGTGGCCCGCTTTAATTTCTCCCACGGCTCCCACGAGGAGCACAAAAAGAAGTTCGACATTGTGGTGAAACTGCGGGAAAAGCACCAGCGCGCCGTGGCCACTTTGCTGGACACCAAGGGCCCGGAAATCAGGCTGGGCATGTTTGAAAATGGGAAGGCCTTTCTGGAGCCGGGTTCCCTGTTCACTCTCACCACCCGGGAGGTGATGGGAACGGCCTCCTGCGCGTCCGTTTCCTATCCGGGTCTGCCCAACGATTTGAAAGTGGGCAACACCATCCTGCTGGACGACGGCCTCATCGAATTGCAGGTGGAGAAAATCAAGGACGAAGAAATTCAATGTCGGGTCATCAATGGCGGCCCCATCTCCAACCGCAAAGGAGTCAATCTGCCCGGTGTCCATCTGAACATGCCCTATCTCAGCGAGCAGGACCGGGCGGACATTCTTTTTGGCATCGAGTGCGGATTTGACTTCATCGCCGCCTCCTTTGTCCGCACCGCCGACGACATTCTCCAAATCCGGGAAATTCTGCACCGGCACCACGCCGACGATATCCGGATTATCGCCAAAATTGAAAACGCCGAAGGGGTCAGCAACATCGACGACATTCTGCGGGTGTCCGACGGCATCATGGTGGCCCGGGGCGACATGGGGGTGGAAATCCCCTTTGAAGAGGTTCCCGCTCTGCAAAAGATGCTGATTCGCAAAGCCTATACCGCCAGCAAGATGGTGATTACCGCCACCCAAATGTTGGAAAGCATGCAGAACAACCCCAGACCCACCCGGGCGGAAGCCACCGACGTGGCCAACGCCATCTACGACGGCACCAGCGCCATCATGCTCAGCGGCGAGACGGCGGCGGGCAAATACCCCGTCAAAGCGGTGGAGACCATGGCCATGATCGCCCGCCGCACCGAAGCGGACATCGACTACAAAAAGCGGTTTTTCACCCGCGACTACCGTCAGAACATTGTGGGGGTGACCGACGCCATCTCCCACGCCACCTGCACCACCGCCTACGATCTCAACGCCTCCGCCATCATCGCCGTCACCATTTCGGGGCACACCGCCCGCATGATCAGCAAGTACCGCCCCAACATCCCCATCTTGGGCTGCACCACCAACCCCCGCACCTACCAGCAGTTGGCGTTGAGCTGGGGCGTCGTTCCCGTCATGCTGGGGCAAGAAACGGATTTGGACGATTTGTTCTCCCACGCCGTGAGCAAAGCCTGCGAACTGGGGCTTGTTTCCAGCGGCGAGCTGGTGGTCATCACCGCCGGCGTTCCCCTCGGCATTGCCGGCACCACCAATATCCTGAAGGTTCACATCGCCGGGGACGTGCTGGTAACCGGAACCGGCATCGGCAAAGGCAGTGTCACCGCCAACCTCTGCGTCGCCAACACGGAGGAGGAAGCGCTCCTTCGCTTCAAGCGGGGAGACATTCTGGTGGTACCTTCCACCTCCAACAATTTGATTGCCCTGCTGAAAAACGCCTCCGGCATCATCACCGAGGAAGAGGGCGCCGACTCCCATGCGGCCATTGCCGGCCTTGCCTTGGATATTCCGGTATTGGTGGGCGCCGCCAAAGCCACCAGCATTTTGAAAAGCGGCACCATGGTCACCCTGGACGCCGCCCGGGGAGCCGTCATCAACGTAGCGGATTAACCTTAGTTATGTATAAAAGCCACCATGATTCCGGTCATGGTGGCTTTTTCTATGGCAGAATGGCGTCCAATGGCATTTCGTTTAATGGCCAGCGCCTGGTGACGGGATTTCGGTGTTGGGGTAGATAGTCTACCCAGCATACCGTTCCGGCGCCGTACAGCAACGCCACGCCCCGGCGCACCCCTTTCGGCGCCGCGGTGGCGGGATTGGCGGACAGGCGCTTCATCACTTTGGCCAGGTTGGCGTCCTGTCGGTAGAGGCAAGGGGGCAGGCCCCCGGTGGAGTTGGTGGCAAGCCGGTCCCGCACCAGGGCGTCCCGCAGCAGTTCCTCCTCCACCCCATTCAGGGAAGCGCAGTATCGCTGCAGCACCGCCGTAAATTCGTCCAGGGAGGTGCGCCAGCCCACTCCTTCCCTGTGGGCGTATCGTCCCAGTCCGGTGTAAAACGCAAAAGGCGAAAGGCCGCTGGCGGAAATGGAGTATTCCGCCGTCAGGCAAAAGCGGCCGCTGTTGTAAACCCGCTCCAGCGCGTCCTCGGTTTGTTTGAGCAGGGCAATCTCCTCCGATGACAGCCACGGCGTTGACAAAACGGTATAAGGGGGAGTTTCCTCAAATTCGCAGGGATATTGTTGGGGATGGCAGCGCATGTCGCTTCCGTGCAAAAGCTTTAAAAAGCCCAGCTGCAGCATCTGCGCCTTTAAGGCGTATCCCTTGTGAAAGCTGTCGATAAACTGCTCCAGGGTCTCGTAGGGCAGGCCGGCAATCAGGTCGATGTGAATGTGCATGTTTCCCATGGCCACCAGCCGGCGGATATTGGCCTGCAGCAAGGCGGTGTCGGTTCTGCGGTGGATGGCCTCCAGGGTCTTTTCCGAAAAGGACTGCATGCCAATTTCCAGCTGCACGGCGCCGGGGGGCATTTGGGCAAGCAGGGCAAAGGTTTCCTCCCGCAAAATATCCCCCGCTATCTCGAAATGAAAACAGGTGCCAAAGGGGATTTCCCTGCCGTAATGGTCCAGGATAAACCGCAAAATGCGGTTGGCGTGGGCCGGGTTGGCGTTGAAGGTGCGGTCCACAAATTTGACGGCACGGGGGCCGCTGTTGGCAAGCTGCAGCAAGTCCTGGAAAGCCTTCTCCAAATCAAAGAACCGGGGGGCGCCGCACCGCCCCGACAGGCAGAAGGCACAGGAATAGGGGCAGCCCCGGCTGGTTTCCAGATAGGCAAAGCGCCCCCGCACCGCTTGGGCATACCCGGCGGTCAGAGGGGAAGGCACCGCCCCCCGCAACACGGCGGGAGCGGTTTCGTACACGGCGCCGTCCTCCCCTCGTCCGCAAAGGCCGGGAATTTGCCGCGCGGACAAGGGCTGGGCCCGGTCCATGGCAAAAACGGCCCTTAAAAACGCGGGAAAACTCTCCTCCCCTTCCCCCGCCAAAATGTAGTCCACCTGCGGGTTGCGCTCCAGCACATCCTCGGCGCAATAGCTGACCTCCGGCCCTCCCAGCAGAATGACGACGTCAGGCGTCGCCGCTTTGAGGGCCCTGGTCAGCTCCAACGTGGCACTAATATTCCAGATATAGCAGGAAAATCCAACCACGGCGGGGTTTTGGGCCACAATTTGCCGAAGGACCTCCCCCAGGGGCTGGCCGATGTGGGCTTCTACCACTTGAACACGGTGGGATAATTCCGGCGCATAGGCCTTCACCCCCGCCGCCAGGCACCAAGGGGCCGGCGATGCGTGGACATACTTTGCATTGAGCACGCAAAGCACCGCTGTTCCTTCCACCACACTTCCTCCATTCCCGCTACCGGATTGGCTTGTCCTTCTGATAAGCCTTGCTGATCATGTCAAACCACTGAAGATACCGTTCTTCAAAGACGCTGTGGGCCAGGTACACAAAGTTGAACTCATGGCCCGCCGAAAAGCCTTCGATTTGAAACTCCGCCAGCTCCCCTTTTTGCAGCTGCCGGGCGGCCGCCTGCAGGTACATAAAGGAAATGCCGTCTCCCCGACTTACCAGCTCCTTGATGGCGTTCATGTTGCCAATTTCGCACACCTGCTCGAAGCTGTCCAGAGAATAGTTGTGCTCTTTTAGCGCCTGCTCCAAAATCTCCCGGGTCCCGGAGCCCTTTTCCCGCAAAATGAGGCGGTGGGACGTGACGGCGTCGAAGGACACCGTCTTTCCCGCCAAAGGGGAGTCGGGGGAACAGACTGGGATGAATTTTTCCCGGCTAAGCAGCCTGGAGCCGTACTTGGACTGGTCAAAATAGCCCTCCAGCAGGGCAAAGTCGATGATGCCTTCGCTGAGCTGCTGCAGCAGCTTTTGGGTGTTCTCCACAATCATGCCGATGTGGAAATTGGGGTGCTCCTGTAAGATTTGGTGTAAAACGCCGGGCATGACGTACTCGCCGATGGTAAGGGTCGCCCCAAAGTACACCGACGGGTGCTCGGTGTGGACGTTCTGCAACTCCTCCCCGATTTTTTGGGTGTCGGCCCGGAGCACCTGCACATACCGGTAAAGTCGCTCTCCCCGGCGGGTGAGGGTGAGCCTTCTTCCGTTGTACTCAAACAAAGCGCCGCCGTACAGCTTTTCCAAATACCGGATATGCTGGGAGACGGCCGGCTGGGTCAAATGCAGGTACTCGGCCGTTTTGGTATAGCTTTTGAGTTGGCAGAGCCGGTAAAAGGTTTCGTGCCGGAAGTCAATCATAAAACCACCATAAATCGAAATAATTAACCCGGTATATTCATTATTTCATCTTATCACCGACTTGCTGCAAAATCAAGAAATTCAAAAACAGCCGCACCCTAGGACAACAGAGTGCGGCAGGCTTTGTTTTTAGCGTTGGTTTTTTAGGAATGTTAGAAATGTTCGTGCCAAATCCTGCCGGAAATCACCATCTTGTACACGCTAACAAGCTGATGATATCCGAAATGTTGAAAAAAGTCTGACTGTATTCCTACTAGAGAGTAAAACAAAACCAAAATCAAATTGGGAGAGAATTCGGAGAGAAATATACACGATTGCAGGGGAAGCATTTCTTGAAATGCTTACAATGTTCTAGTTCGTTAAAATTATAAATTTTCCCCATCTACAATGCATAATGTGTAGTGGGGGCATTTATTTTGTGATATTGAATTTGCTGTATCTGGATTGGTTATCAAGATAGTTAGTTTATAGAACCAAAATTATAATATAAGTAGTGAGGTAATGCAGGATGTTAGTAAAACAACAATTATCTCTCTTTACGCTATTGTTTATACTGCTTCCTTTCTTTGATACAAGCTAAATGCATCCAAATTGGTTGTGTGTTTCGGAGTATCAGCAAAAAGGAGGGTATTGTATATGAAACATCGTACGCGAACTTTATGCATTGCGATTGCATTGATTTTAATTGGTAGCGTATGCGCATGTTTGCTGCAAAGCGATTTTGGCAGGATTCGCATCAAAGATATCAATATTATAACGGAGAATCAGCAGTATCTACATGCCCTTGCTTTCATTCCAAAATATGCATCGGCAGAAAATAAAGTGCCGGTTGTCATTACCAGCCATGGATGGCTGAATAGTGCGGAAGTACAGGATGCCGCATCGATTGAATTAGCCCGTCGCGGCATTGCGGTCATAGCTATGGATGCATATGGCCACGGACTATCCAGCAGTCTCTATGAAAGTATTGAAAAAGACTCCGAAAAATACGGTCAAGGCATGATTCCCTTGGTGGAATACTGCGCCAGCGGTATCATGGATTTTATAGACACCAGCCGTATCGGCGTCATGGGTCATTCCATGGGAGGGCGCGCGGCTAAGAACACGGCCATTTATTACAGCAACCTTTACAACGCAGCCATCGAAGAAGCAAAAGCCCCGTCTTCCGACGGCGGTGAAGAAGTAACGGAAGCAGAGTTGGCACATGCCAAGTCATTAATGAAAATTAGCGCTTCCTTGCCAACGGGACAATCTCCCGGTAGCCTTGCTGATTGGAGCATTATCCGCTGCAATATGGGCTTCCTTTATGGACTATTGGAAGAGGGAGGCTACAGCACTTCCACCGGCACGGCAGACCTGCGCGGCGTCTCCAAAGAAGCCCTCAACATGATTAATAGTGTTGACCCTTCCGTTACGTATGTAGAAGAGGGTGTGTTCTACGGCAATAAAGAAGAGGGCACGCTTCGGGTACTCTATCAGCCTTATATTACCCATCCGCTGATTCATTTAGATCCAAACTCCACAGCTGATGTCATTGAATTCTTTACTTATTGCCTCGATGTTGACACAGATTTGAGTCCCAAGAATCAGGTCTTTTTGTTAAAGGAATTCTTTAACTTGGTGGCCATGGTGGGACTTCTCATGCTTTTGGTCCCCATCACTAGCTTACTGCTCGACACGCCTTTGTTTGCCGACCTCAAAGGGCGTGAGGGGCCAAGACTTCCTGCTCTTACCCAACAGACTAAAAAGAGATTTTGGACTGGTTGGATTCTTGGCGGCGTTGCGTCTTTCTTAGCGGCATGGTTTGCTACTGTCATGGTGCCCTCCATTGCACCAACTAAAAATCACGGATTCTTTATGCGTAACTGGACGTTCTTTGCCGCCCCTACTCTGAACACCATCTCGGTATGGACCGCATTGTCTGCAGTTTGGTCCTTCTTCTGGTTCTTCTATCACTACAAGAAAGACAAAGCCGCTGGCATTCGTACCGAAGAGATGGTTGGAATAAGGATTTCTAAAAAACAGCTTGGGAAGAGCGTCGCTCTCTCTGCAAGCGTTTTGGGCTACATATATGCAGTTGTATGGTTTTGCAAGTGGGCTTTTAATACGGACTTTAGATTCTGGACCCCCGCTATCAAAATTTTTGACATAGGTCATTTGTTCTACTTCTTCAATTACCTTCCCATTTTCTTTGCTTTCTATTTTGCAAATGCCCTCATTGTCAACGGTGCAAGCCGCTTTGGAGGTATGAACGAGAGAAAGAATTTGTTTATTCTTGGGCTAGGAAACATTTTAGGTCTTGGTGTTCTCTGGGCCCTTCAATACGGCAAGCTTCTTCTCACTGGAACTACAGTCTGGGGGCCTACTTGGATTAATGTGCTTGTCATTGCATTTTGCGTTTGGCAGTTGTTCCTCGCTCCCTTCCTGCTGCGGTCCTTTTACAAGCTTACCGGCAAGAACTGGGTTGGCCCCATAATTGTGTCCAGTCTGTACGTGCTCTGTGGAATTATGAACACTGCCGTCCATAGCACTATCCTTTAAAGTTTGATTAAATGATGCGCCACCTCCATCAGGGGGTGGCGCATCAATTATCTCAGATAAACTGAGGGGGTTATACGGTGTGCTTGTTACCTTGTTGATAGAATAACATACCAATTGCATCTTCTTGCAAGTTGCTTCTTTCTTTATATATCGTTTTTTTATGCTGTTCAATACTTTAATCCCCATTTACTGTACCCTCAAAGAAGTACAGGAATGGCTGGGACAAGCCAGCAGCAAATCCACAGAGATTTACGCCCACTTGCTCTATGAGAGCAAGAACGAAATGGCAGCCAAAGTCAATGCCGCCTTGTCCTTGGAGTAGCAATTTATGGTTCTTTATCGGGAGAAAGGCATGGCAAAAAGGACGGTTTCACCATTCGGAGAGAAATTCGGAGAAGAGGGTATTTGGGCACAAAATCGAGCGCCATTTTTCCAAAAAGAAAAATCCCTCTAGTCGCATGACTAAAGGGATTTTCTTAGTGGAGCGGGTTACGGGGCTCGAACCCGCTACCTCCACCTTGGCAAGGTGGCGCTCTACCAGATGAGCTAAACCCGCGAATGGTTGCCGGCAAAGCCAACAACGTTTTTGGTGCCTTCGGCCGGAATCGAACCAGCGACACGTGGATTTTCAGTCCACTGCTCTACCAACTGAGCTACAAAGGCGCATAGCGTTAGACTTTGCCTGTAGCCACTTTGGGGAAACATGGACGAAAGCTAACAGCTAATTGGCGACCCGGAAGGGGCTCGAACCCTCGACCTCTAGCGTGACAGGCTAGCGTTCTAACCAGCTGAACTACCGGGCCATTCGTTTGGTGGGAACAACAGGGCTCGAACCTGTGACCCCCTGCTTGTAAGGCAGATGCTCTCCCAGCTGAGCTATGCTCCCGTTGAGCTTTCCACAACGATGTTTATTATACTATGACACCCCCCGATTGTCAATAC
>JAKPGH010000247.1 GCA_029550985.1 Bacillota bacterium | reverse complement strand
CAGTGGCCCCACATCCAAAGCGATGAACTTGTTTTCCTGCCCTCCCTGGGCGGATGCCTGGGCTTTTTTCAGGCAGTCCACGGCGGCAAACACCACTTCCTCCACCGTGGGGCGCCCGTTTTTGCCGTCAAATTTCAGGGCGTTGGCGCCAAAGGTGTTGGTGCAGACCGCATGGCTCCCCGCCTCATAATACGCTTTGCCGACGGCGATGATTTCCTCCGGGCGGATAAGGTTCCACAGCTCCGGAAGTTCCCCGGGGGCAAGACCCCGCTCCTGCAGCAGGGTGCCGGTGCCTCCGTCCAGATAAAAAATTCCCTTTTTCACACAATCCAAAACGTTCATAGGCGCCTCCTACATTCGGAATGGGCAGTCCGTCTTGTCGCAAAGTTGGCAGTCGTGCAGGTTGGTTTCGCAGCCGGCGGTTCCAATCCCCACCACGGCGGACACCGATTTTTGGGGAATCATCAGCAGCGACCGGGTCAGGGTGATTCCAATTTTGCGGCTGCTGTCCAGGCAGGAAAGAAGCGTTTGTTGCAGCTCCAAAGGCACGTCCCCGTAGCCGGGGCTGAAGCGGGGGCGCAGCGAGCGGGGCGCATATTCCTCCGCCCACCGGTGACAGAGAGTGTCGCAAAAGCTCTCGACGGCCGCCGTGCCCACCGCGTCCAGCACCGCCGCTTTGGCGGGAGAGGTGACCGCCGCCCGCTTGAGCAGCCGCTCCCCTTCCGCTCCGGTGGTGGCGGCAAACAAAATGGCCTGCCGGCAGCCGGAAAGATTTTTGGAAAGGCTTCGGCTGGAAAGGGCAAAAACGCCAAAATCCACCCGCTCCCCTTCCACCTGGACGGGGAGCACCAGGCGGCAGGCCCGGTAGCGGGCGATGCGGTGAAATTCCTCCACGCACTGTTCTACCAGGGATTGCAGGGCGTCGTCCGGCTGATGGCGCCCCATCCCCAGATAGCGGCGGACGGCATGGGGCGGAATTTCCACCTCCTGTGCCGAAAGCTCGATGACTTCTACGGTGTTCATCCTTTTATGATTTCCGAAAGGTTTTCCTGGATTTTTTGAGCGACGGAGGCGTTGTTCATGGAGTACACATGAACGGCCGGAACGCCGTTGGCAAACAGGTCCACAATTTGTTCGGTGGCGTAGGCGATGCCCGCCTGCTTCATGGCCTCGGGGTTGTGGCCGAAGCGGTCCAGGATATAGCGGAACCGCTGGGGCAGCGCTGTGCCGGACAGGGCGATGATGCGGGAAATCTGCTTGACGTTGGTCACCGGCATGATGCCAGCCACCACCGGCACCTGAATCCCCGCCTCCCGTATCTTGTAGAGAAAATTATAATAAATGTTGTTGTCGAAGAACATCTGAGTGGTGAGAAATTCGCAGCCGGCCTCCACCTTCTTTTTCAGGTTGGCGATGTCCTCCGCCTGGCTGGCCGATTCGATGTGGCCTTCGGGGTAGCAGGCGCCTCCGATGCAAAAGCCGCCGTACTCCCGGATTTCCGCCACCAATTCGCTGGCGTAGTGGTAGTCCCAGCCGGGTTCCGGCAAGGTGCCGGAGGGCAAATCCCCCCGCAGGGCCAACACGTTTTCGATGCCGTTTTGGCGCATGGCGTCCAACTGCTGGCGCACCCCTTCCCGGGTGGAGCTGATACAGCTTAAGTGGGCCATCACCGGCACGTTGAATTTCTTCTGAATCTCCGCGGCGATGGACACGGTATAAGCGCTGGTGCCGCCGCCGGCTCCGTAGGTGACGCTCATATAGCTGGGGGAAAGCTGGGCAATGGCCTCCGCCGCCTTTTGGATGCTCTCGTAAGCGGCGCTGCTTTTGGGCGGAAAAATCTCAAAGGAGAGGGAGGGCTTGGGAGCTTCGATGATATCAATCAGTTTCATTACCGTCACCTCAAAAGAATTGGTGGGAAGAAAGCCGCCGCCGGGTAAAAAAGTGCCCGGGGCATGAAAACATACTCCCGGACACTGCGGATTTCTTATTCCTCAACACCCAAACAGCAGGCCAGCAAGGACCGCCAAGGCACGACAAAACACCCGCAACATTCTGTCCGGGAGTCAAGCATTCGTTTGCCGTTGTCGGTCAGCCGCTTCATTCCAATACCTGCTTTGCACTGGGGTTTAACGTTTCAATTTTTTCCATTATACCGTTACATTTGCACGGTGTCAACCAAAGCCCTTTCGACGTTCCTTCTAAAACACGTTGCGGCCGGAGAAAATTTCAATCATCTCCCGGCGCAGGTTGTCGTGAATTTCCAGCCGCACTTTGGGGGGAAGCTCGTACACATCGGTGTTGAACAGGTAATTTTGCAGGTCAATTTCCTTAATCAGCATCTTGGTGTGGAAAAGGTTGGCCTGATACACGTTGATGTCCACCGCGTCGTACTTGCGCAGCGTCGCTTTGTCGATGTAGTCCTGAATGGAGTTGATTTTGTGGTCGTTGAACAGCTTGCGCCCTTCGACATCCCTGGTAAAGCCCCGGACCCGGTAATCCATGGTGATGATGTCGGAATCAAAGCTGCCGATGAGGTAATCCAGCGTGGAAAGAGGGGTGATTTCCCCACAGGTGGCCACATCAATATCCACCCGAAAGGTGGCGATGCTGGTTTCCGGATGGTATTCGGGATAGGTGTGAACGGTGACGTGGCTTTTGTCCAGATGGCCCAGAATGGTTTCGGAGCGGGGAGCGGTCATCATGGGTTCCTCGGCAATGAGGATGGTGACGCTGGCTCCCTGGGGCTCGTAATCCTGCCGGGCAATGTTGAGCACCTTGGCCCCAATCATATCCGTCACGTTGGTGAGGATGTTGGTGAGCCGCTCGGAGTTATACTGCTCGTCGATATAAGCAATGTAATCCTTTTGCTCCCGAGCGGTTTTGGCGTAGCAAACGTCGTAGATATTAAAGCTTAGAGATTTGGTCAGGTTGTTAAACCCGTAGAGTTTGATCTTCTCAGACATCAACATCCACCCTGCCTTTCCAGCAAAAATAAAAGTCCGGTTCGCCGGCACCCACAACCGGGGGCGGGCAGCGCGGAAAAATAAAAAAACACAAGGCAATGCAGCGGGGCTGCACCAAGACTTGTGTTTTGCTGACTTTGTTTATTGCGAAAGCGGCAAAAGGATACCGCTTTGTTTCATTCACAATGCAGACACGGGATCTCAGAGTCTATCCAAGCAAACATTTTTACTCTTAGTACTCTTATTGACCGTTTCACAAGTTTTGGTGTGCCGCGCACACTGGTTATAAGTAACCAACTTATAAAATTCGAGTGTTTCACTCAATCAATAAGGCAACCAATTGCCAATTCGGCATTTGACCCGGCTGTCCGCATGGCCTTGACTTTCTTCTCAAGAGGCAAAGGGAGGAAAAAGAAGAAAGTGGTCAGAAAAATATTTGCATGGAAAGCTGTTTGTCCCTGTTTCCATACTGTCAAATTAGTATAGCATAGCCTATTGGTGATGTCAATCCATAAGCTGCGGTTTTTGTTGACAAATTTCGGCCTTCCATGTGTTCAATTTGTTCCATACTATCATAACCAAAAGGGCGAGGTCATGCAACGTTTCCGCGTTCCGTTTTTTTGAGAATGGGAGAAGGAGGAAGCCCCTTCCGCTTGTGAAAACCAGGGATTTCTGATACAATAGAGAAGCATAAAATTTGGCCGAAAAAACGGACCGGACATGGGAGTGAGCGGTAATGGAAACCTTTCAGCAAGCGCGCCGCGTCGTGGTCAAGGTGGGCACTTCCACTCTGACTTACGATACGGGCCTTATCAATATACGCAGATTGGAGCGATTGGTTGAAGTCCTTTCGGACCTGAAAAACTCCGGCAAGGAAATTGTGCTGGTCACCTCGGGAGCCATCGGAGTGGGCAAGGGCAAGCTGCGCCTCAAAGAGCGCCCCGCCACCACGCCGGAGCGTCAGGCTGCCGCCGCTGTGGGCCAGTGCGAGCTGATGTACCTCTACGACCAGAGCTTTACCCGATACAATCACATTGTGGGCCAGATGCTGCTGACCCGGGACGTCACCGAAAACCCCATCCTGCGGCGCAACGCCGTCAACACCTTTGAGCAATTGTTTGAAATGGGCGTTATCCCCATTGTCAACGAAAACGACTCGGTGGCCACCGACGAGCTGGAAGGGGAAAACTTTGGGGACAACGACACCCTTTCCGCCGTGGTAGCCACTTTGGTGCAGGCGGATGTTCTGGTGCTCCTTTCCGACATTGACGGGCTTTACACCTCCGACCCCCGCAAAGACCCCACCGCCGCCTTAATTCCGGTGGTGGAGACCATAGACGACTACATCCGGTCTATCGCGTCGGGGGTGGGTTCCAATCGGGGCACCGGAGGGATGGTCACCAAAATCCATGCCGCTCAGATTGCCACCGCCGCCGGCATCGACATGGCCATCATCAACGGCGAAAAACCGGAGCTTCTTTACGACTTGTTTGAAGGCAAATCGGTGGGGACGGTATTCAAAGCCGCCTGCGCACCGAAAGCCGACTAGAAGAACCATAGAGGAATGACCTACATAAAGTTTGGTAGGAGAAAGGAATGGGCTGAATGTACGAT
This sequence comes from Bacillota bacterium, assembly GCA_029550985.1. GTDB lineage: Bacteria > Bacillota > Clostridia > Oscillospirales > Ruminococcaceae > WRAV01. Next base: position 9,807 of record JAKPGH010000247.1, on the reverse strand, counting down.
TTAACCGCACTGGGCATTCGGGCCAAACAGGCAGCCGCCGCCCTTTCCCAATGTTCGTCGGCGGAAAAGGATGCAGCCCTGTTGGCCATTGCCGACGCTTTGCAGGCAAACGTTTCGCAGATTCTTAAGGCCAACCAGAAGGATTTGGACGCCGCCCAGGCAAACGGTATGTCCAAGGCCATGCAGGACCGCCTGCGCTTAAGCCGTGAGCGAATTGACGGCATCGCCAACGCCGTCCGGGAGCTGGTTTCCCTGCCCGACCCGGTTGGCCTGGTGCTGGAGGGCGGCCGCCGGCCCAACGGCATTTCCATCACCAAAGTGACGGTGCCGCTGGGGGTGGTGGGGATTATCTTTGAGTCGCGCCCCAACGTGACGGTGGACTGTGCCGCCCTTTGCCTGAAAAGCGGAAACGCCTGCATTTTGCGGGGTGGCAAAGAGGCCATCCACTCCAACCTTGTCCTGACTCAGGTGATGCAGCAGGCCCTGGCCGGCACCGCCGTGCCCGCCGACGCGGTGCTGCTGGTGGAGGATACTTCCCGGGAGACCGCCACGGCTCTGATGAAGCTCAACCAGTACGTGGACGTCCTCATCCCCCGGGGAGGAGCTGGCCTCATTCAGGCGGTGGTGCAGAACGCCACCGTCCCGGTCATTGAAACGGGAGTGGGCAACTGCCACGCCTTTGTGGACCAAAGCGCCGACCTGGAGATGGCGGTCCGCATCGTGGAAAACGGCAAAACCCAGCGGCCCAGCGTCTGCAACGCCCTGGAGACCCTTCTGGTCCATCGGGAGATTGCCAACACATTCCTGCCTCTGGTCAAGGCGCGGCTGGACCAGCACAACGTGGAGCTGAGAGGCTGTCCCAAAACCCGGGAGATTCTGGGGGATCGCGTTGTTCCCGCCACCGAGGAGGACTATTACACCGAATTCCTGGACTACATCCTGGCGGTGAAGGTGGTGGCCGACGTGGACGAGGCCATTGCCCACATCGCCCGGTACTCCTCCCACCATTCAGAGGTTATCATCACCAACAATCTGGAAAACAGCCGAAAGTTCACCTCCATGGTGGACAGCGCGGCGGTGTATGTCAACGCCTCCACCCGCTTTACCGACGGCGGCGAGTTCGGCCTGGGGGCGGAAATCGGCATTTCCACCCAAAAGCTCCACGCCCGGGGCCCCATGGGGTTGCGGGAGCTGGTCAGCTACAAATACATCATAAGCGGCAACGGGCAAATCCGTTGATGTGGCAATACTGTGATACAGGGAACTGCTTATCCCCGGCAATTTATAAGCAGAGAACGGAGAATGGAAATGTCTGCTGCAAAATCAAAAAGACGCAGATACGCAGCCCCCATCGGCGGACTGTTTCTGCTGCTGGCATTGATTGGACTGGCCTGCGTGGTGATCGGCAGCATCTACCTCACCGGGCGGGTGCTGGACAATTCCCGGGAGAAGACCAAACTGGAGGACATCGTGCGGCCCCTGGTGATGTTCGATACCGTGCCCTTTGAACGGGCCACCGACATCGACAAAACCCAGATGCTCTACATCTGCATGTGGTCCGCCCTGCTGGACGCCAAAGGCCAGGTTTACCGCATCGACGAAAATCAGGAAATGCTGGTGCCCGCCTCCGACCTGGACGTGGCCGCCGCCAGGCTCTTTGGCCCAGAAGTGAAGCTGGAGCACAAAACCTTCGGCGAGTACGAAAACACCTACTTCTACGACGCGGAAAAGCAAACCTACAGCGTTCCCATCAGCATCCAGCTTTATGTCTACTCGCCCCGGGTGGAGAGCATCGAAAAAAGCGGAGAGTATTACCTGGTCCGGGTGGGGTACGTCCCCCCCACCGGTGCCTATACCGTCAACCTGCAGGGAGACCGGGAAAACCCCGAGCCGGAAAAATACATGATTTACGTCATGAAAAAGGCGGGAGACACCTACCAGGTGGTGGCGGTGCGGGACGACGTCAGCGGGGAAGGCCAGACTCACGCTGCTCTGCCCAACGCCTCCTGAAATATACAGAGTACCCATTTGCCTTTGGAAAGCCGCGCCCGCGGCGTTCCAAAGGCTTTTTTATTGGGAAAACCGGGAGATGAATGAATAAGTATGAATATTGATGCATACTTTACCATCCACACCGGCCGAGAAGGGAGAAATAAGCAAAATTATAGGAAATCTATAAAAATATTATCAAGATTTTTCAAACGAATGCGTTAAAATTACCTGTTTTTGCTCATTTTTGGCTTGTATCTTTATCACGATATTGATATAATTTAAAACATGACCGGGTTGGGACAGCCCATGGCCCCTCCCATTATTTTGATGGTACGCTGGGTGCGCTGGCAGGCGCACTTGCTGGCCATAGTTGAAAGGAGCAATAACATGAGGCAATATCTAGCGGGGAAAATACGAAATATTGCACTTGCCGGCCACGGGGGAAGCGGCAAGACATCTTTGGCTGAGGCGCTGCTGTTTAAGGCCGGGGAGATCGACCGTCTGGGCAAAATAGCCGACGGCAATACGGCTCTTGATTTTGACCCGGAGGAAATTAAGCGGCAGGTATCCGTATCCTCTGCCATGTATCCCTTTACATGGGGCTCCGTCAAGATCAACCTCATTGACACTCCCGGACTGTTTGACTTTGCTGGCGGCATGTACGAGGGTGTCCGGGCGGCGGAGAGCGTAGTCATCGCCCTTTCCGCCAAGGACGGCGTAGAGGTAGGAACCGAAAAAGCCTACGAACTAGCCGGTAAAATGAAAAAGGCCCGGATGTTCTTTGTCAACAAGATGGACGTGGAACATGCCGATTTCTATAAAGTGCTGGAAGAGCTCAAAACCAAGTTCGGCCCTTCCGTTTGCCCTCTGGTGGTCCCCTTTGTCAACGGGGATAAGGCGGAATGCTACATCAACCTGGTGGAAAACAAAGCCTACGCCTACGACGGCAAGGGCAACCCGAAGGAAACCGCCATGCCCGACTTCGCCCACCGGCTGGACGGGCTGCGGAACGCCATTTCCGAAGCGGTGGCCGAAACCGACGAGGCTCTGTTTGAAAAATACTTCTCCGGCGAGGAGTTTACCCGGGATGAAATTATTTCCGGCATTCACAAGGGTGTAAAAAGCGGCTCCATCACGCCGGTGCTCTGCGGCTCCTCCGTCACCCTGGAAGGCATCGACATGCTGCTGGACGCCATGGTGGACCACCTCCCCTCCGCCTACGAAAGCGCCGGAGAGGTTGCGGAAAACGAGAAGGGCGAGCCGGTGGAAATTGCCTGCACCGACGAAGCTCCCTTGGCGGCCTTTGTCTTCAAAACCGTGGCCGACCCCTTCGTGGGCAAATTAAGCTACGTCAAAGTGGTGGCCGGAAAGCTTTCCGGCGATTTTGCCCCCATCAACTCCCGCACCGGCCAGCCGGAGCGTTTGGGCAAGATTATCTATGTCAAGGGCAAAAAGCAGGAGGAAACCGCCTTCCTCACCGCCGGTGACATCGGCGCCATCACCAAGCTGAGCGAAACCGTCACCGGCGACAGCCTCTGCGACCCCAAGCGGGTGGTGTCCTTTGAGAAGATTCAGTTCCCGCACGCCACCCTGTCCATGGCGGTCAAAGTCAAGAAAAAGGGCGACGAGGGCAAGGTGGCCGGCGGCATTGCCCGTCTGATTGAAGAAGACCCTTCCCTGTCTTTCGAGCAGAATGCGGAGACCAAGCAGCAGATCATCTCCGGCCTGGGCGAGCAGCATTTGGACATTGTGGTTTCCAAGCTGAAATCCAAGTTCGGCGTGGAAATCGATTTGATTCCTCCCAGAGTGCCTTACCGCGAGACCATCCGTAAGAAGGTAAAGGTGGAGGGCAAGCACAAGAAGCAAACCGGCGGCCACGGACAGTACGGCCATGTCTGGATTGAGTTCGAGCCTCATGACGGCGAAGAACTGATTTTTGAAACCAACGTCTTTGGCGGCGCGGTGCCCAAGAACTACTTCCCCGCGGTGGAAAAGGGCCTGCAGGAATGCATCAAAAAAGGCGTCATTGCCGGATACCCCGTGGTGGGCCTGAAGGCCACTTTGGTGGACGGCTCCTACCACCCGGTGGACTCCTCCGAAATGGCGTTTAAAACCGCCGCCGCTTTGGCCTACAAGGCGGGCATGACCCAGGCCAGCCCTGTGCTGCTGGAACCCATCGGCAGCCTGAAGGTCATCGTTCCCGACGCCAACACCGGCGACGTCATGGGTGAACTGAACAAGCGCCGGGGCCGCGTGCTGGGCATGAACCCCGTGGAGGGCGGCATGCAGGAAGTTATCGGCGAAGTGCCCATGAGCGAAATGCACGACTTTACCACCTTCCTGCGTTCGGTCACCCAGGGCCGCGGCAGCTTTACCCTCACCTTTGAGCGGTACGAGCAGCTTCCCGCCAACCTGGAAGACGCGGTGAAGGAAGACGCCAGGAAGATGGCGGAAGAAGAGTAATCTCCATTTCCTCTATTTATCCTCATATTGCCCCCTTGGGTTTTCCGCCCGGGGGGTAATTTTTTGCCTGAACCCATGCCTCCCCCTCGGCTATGTCCCATGAACAAAGGCAGGAGGTAAATGCCTCCTGCCTTATATTTTAAATATCTCAAGACGATTAGTTGCCGCCGGCAGGTTCGCTGTCAACCATCCGGTAACCCACCCCCACCTCGGTGAGAATGTACCGAGGGTCAGCGGGATTGGGCTCGATTTTGCGGCGAATGTTGGCCATGTTGACCCGCAGCAACTGACTGTCGCTGGAAAAGGGCCCCCAAATTTCCTTGAGGATGTGCTCGTGGGTCAACACCATGCCGGCGTTGCGGGCCAGCAGCACCACGATGCGGTATTCAATGGGGGTCAGGTGCACCTGCCTGTCCCCGACCCGCACTTCCCGCTTGGCAAAGTTGATTCGCAAATCCCCCACCGAAAATTCCTGCTCCTTCTGGTAGCGGGAACTGCAGGTTCGCTCGTACTGGCGCAGGGCGGTGCGGATGCGGGCCAGCAGTTCCCGGTTGCCAAAGGGCTTGGTGATGTAGTCGTTGGCGCCGGCATCCAGAGCCGCCACCTTTTCCTGCTCCTTTTGCCGGGCGGATACCACAAGAATGGGGGACTCAAACCATTTACGAAGCTGGATTAGCACGTCCATGCCGTCCATGTCCGGCAGTCCTAAATCCAGCAAAATAATATCAGGCGTGTGGGAGGCGGCCATGGACAACGCCTCCGCCCCCGTGGAGGCAAACAGCACCCGGTAGGTTTGGGCATCCAAAATGGCGCCCAACAGGTTGCTGATGGCCCCTTCGTCCTCCACCACCAAAACTGTGACAGGGTGATTCATACCTTCCTCCCGCGAAACCATTTTACTATCAGAGAAAGAAGAACCAGAAGGAATATCCAACGAATGACCAGCCAGATGGTGCCCAGCACCAGGTTGAAGATTATGGGCAGGAAAAAGGCGGCGCCCAACAAAACGGCCAGAGCCACAATCAAGGATTTTAAACTACCGCGATTCATGAAATTCCTCCTGTGCTATTGTAAGGGAAGGGTAAAGACAAAACGTGCGCCGCCTTCTTCCCGGTTGCAGCCCTCGATTTCACCGCCGTGGGCCTGCACGATGGTCTTGCAGATGGAAAGCCCTATGCCCAACCCCTTGGAAAAATCGGCTTTTCCATTGATCAGCCGGGGGGCTTGCGGGTGTATTTCAAAGAGGTTGCTGAGCAGTTCCTCGGGAATGCCCCGCCCGTGGTCGCACACCTCAAAGCGGGCAAAATCCCCTTTTTTCTTGAGGGTCAGCAGCACCAGGGCCCCTTCCGCACTGTTTTTGATGGCGTTTTCCAGCAGGTTGATGAGCACCTGCAGGATGAGGGTGGCGTCCATGGGAACCATCAACAGCTCGTTGGGCACGCTGACGTGGATGAGACAGTCGGGAAAGCGCTTGCGGACAATGGAAACGGCTTGGGAAATGATTTCCTCGGCGGCCTCCATGGTTTTGTGGACGGTGGTGGCGTCCTGGGAAATCCGGGTGACGGTCAGAATGTTCTCCACCATCCGGATGAGCCACTGGGCGTTTTCCTTGATGTCTCCCGCCAGTTTTCGCTGCATCTCCCGGTTCATGTCCTCATGCTCCAAAATGGCGGAGCTGGCGCCCAGGATGCTGGTGAGGGGGGTGCGCAGGTCGTGGGAGATGGAGCGGAGCAGGTTGGCCCGCATCTTTTCCTTTTCGGCGCTGATTTTCAGGTTGTTCTGCTCCTCGCTCAGGTGGCGCAAATCCAGCGCCAACGCCACCCGGGAGGCAATGATGTGCAAAAAGGTGTGGGTCCCCGAAGTAAGGGGCAGTTCCCGGCAGTCCAGCCCAATGACCCCCAGCACCTTGCCGTGGGACACCACAGCCTCGTAGTGAATGTCGGGGTCCTTGGGCAGCGGCTCTTCCGGCTGCTCCACGCCCACCTTAAACATTTGGTGTACCCGGCGCAGGGACTCCGAATTGGTGAAGAGCTCCTTGTCTTCCGGGTGCAGAAGCAGCAGGGAGGGCTCTCCCCCTTCTTTGGGGTCTTTGAGAAAGAAGGCGTTGGACCGCTCCATCTGCCGTTGAATGTACTTCTGGGTCACGCTGACAATTTCCGCAACGCTCTGGGTGGCCAGCAGTTCCTGGTTTAAGTCGTAAAGCAGTTTGGTTTGCTGCTCCCGCCGCATGGCAAGATCCGCCTGCCTGTTGTTTTGAATAATCAAAGCGCTGATAATTAGGGTGACGGCCAGCATGGTCAGCAGGGTGATGGGAAAGCGCAGGGTGATGGAAAACCCGTGGCGGGGGTCGGTGATAAAGAAGTCGTAGGCAAAAGAGCAGAGCACCGCCGCTACAACGCCGTAGGAATAGCTGGGGGTAAACAGCGAAATGACCACCACGGCCAGCATATAAAGCATCAGCAGGCTTTCGGATTCCAAACCCAGCCCGGCCAAAACCTCGGTGAGAAGGGCGGTGGCTGTCACGACGGCGATCAGCTTTAAGCTGTTTCGCAAAACGACCCCCATGTCTCTGGAGGATTCGGCATAAACGCGTTCCGCCAGTTGTTTTTTCATGTTACAGTCACTCCATGATTCTCGTAAAAAAAGGGTTCACCGATGTTACCAGGTGCCATATAGCATTCATTATAACAAAACTGGCCAGAAATGAAACACCCTTATAGAATTTTTATATATTTAACCATTTTCTAAATTAAATTCATATTGCTTGCGCTGGGGTTTCTATTTTACTATAATAGTTAGGTAACTAATTTTCTTGCAGGGGGGATGACCTTGGATTTTTCCAACCGATACCACGCCGTATTATTCCATCTGGGTGATACCCCCGTGTATTTGACCGACACCCTGATTGCCACCTGGATTGTGATGGGCATCCTGATTTTGCTGGCGGCGGCGGTTCGGGTGCGGCTGCACCGCTTTCAGGACGTGCCGGGGGCCTTTCAAAACCTGATGGAAATTGCCGTGGAAACCATGGAAAACTTTACGAAAACCACCATGGGGCCGGGGAACGAGGCCTTCGCCCCCTATTTCTTCGGGGTGTTTGCCTTTATCCTCTTCTCCAATTACAGCGGATTGTTCGGGCTGCGGCAGCCCACCGCCGACCTGGCCACCACCGGGGCTCTGGCCATCATGACCTTTGTGTTGATTCACTTCCGAGGGATTCGGAAGAAAAAATGGGGCTACGTCAAGGAGTATTTCTCCCCCCACCCCATTATGTTTCCCATCAACTTTGTGGGGGAAATCTCCAAGCCCATTTCGCTGGCCTTCCGCTTGTTTGGAAACATGTTGGGCGGCGTCATCATCATGAGCCTGGTGTACGGCATGCTGCCGCTGGCGCTTCGCGTCATCCTGCCCGACATCCTGCACGCCTACTTTGACATATTCGCCGGTTCGCTGCAGGCCTTTATCTTTACCATACTCAGCATGACCTTTATTGCGGAAAAATCCGCCGTAGAATAGCGCTTGCTAGAGTCTGGCAAGAACAGACTTTGCATACCCCCTGTCAATCTGAAAAATAGGAGGTAAATGAAATGGATGGCAGATCGTTTATTTTGGGAATGTCCGCCCTGGCCGCGGGAATTTGCACCCTTTCGGGCCTGGGCTCGGGATTGGGCCAGGGCATTGCCGCCGGCAAGGCGGCCGAGGCGGTGGCGCGCCAGCCGGAAGCTCGAAGCTCTATTTTGAGCACCATGTTAATCGGCCAGGCTGTGGCCGAAACCTGTTCGGTTTACGGGCTTGTCATCGCCCTGATTCTTCTGATGGCCAACCCCTTGGTCTAACACAGATACTGCGCAGGGAAAACCGAAAGGGGGAATGGGATTGTTTCAAAGCGTATGCACGGTTGCCCTGGCGGGGGCGGAACTGCCCCTTGGAAGTATTTTAAATCTCGACAAACAACTGCTGATTCAAATGGCTATTCAGGCGCTCAACGTGCTGTTGCTCACCGGGGTGTTGGCTTTTTTGCTTTACAAACCGGTCAAGCAGTTTATGGCCCAGCGCAGGGAGCGGATTGCCGCCGAAATTGAAGCGGCCCAAAAGGACCGGGCGGAAGCCCTGGAGCTGAAAGAGCAGTACGAGCGGATGATTGCCGATATCGAAACGGAGCGGGAGGAAATCCTCCACGCCGCCTACAAAAAGGCCATGGAGCGCTCCGATCAGATGCTGTTTGCCGCCCGCCGGGAGGCGGAGAACATCTACAACCGGACTTTGGCCGAGCTGGAAACGGAAAAGGAAAATATGGCCGACGAAATGAAGCGCCAGATGATCGAAATCGCCACCCTGATGGCGGAACGCTTTGTCCAGCTTTCCATCGACCGGGAAACCCAGGACCGCCTGATTGCCGAAGCTTTGGCGGAATGGGAGGAGAGCTGAATGAGGCAGATAAAGTTGGCGCGCCGGTACGCCCTTGCCCTGCTGCATTTTGCCCAGGACCGGGGGCTTCCCCTCATTTACCGGCAGGCCCTTGCACTGACACTGGAGGGGGACCCTTCCGCCGAAAAGGCCCAGGCTCCCCTGGCGGATTTTTTGCAGGCTGTTCCTCCGCAAGAGGTGGAACAGGTTCTCTCCATCTTTTTGGAGTTGGCTCGGAAAGAAATGCATCTGGTGCCGGTAGAGGTGATTTCGGCGGTGCCCCTCACCGAGCAGCAGCTTTACGATATTGAGGTGCGGCTCATCCGCATGACCCGCAAGCAGCTGGATATCCGCACCACCGTCGACCCTTCCCTGTTGGGGGGGCTTCGCATCATTGTGGACAACAAGGTCATCGACCAATCCGTCAAACGCAAACTGGCGGATTTGAAAAAAGCCGTTTATGAGAGGGTGTATTTGCGATAATGGACCTCAACCCCGCAGCCATCGGCTCGATTATCAAGGACGAGGTACTTGGCTTTCTCTTTTCCCCCCATGTGGAGGAGGCCGGCAGGGTCCTTCAGGTGGGGGACGGCATTGTGCGGGTCGTCGGGCTGAACGGCGCCATGAGCGGCGAACTGCTCCAGTTTGAAAACGGCTCGGTGGGCATTGCCATGAACCTGGAGGAAGACAACATCGGCGTGGTGCTTTTGGGCAGCGGCGCCGGTTTGGGGGAGGGCAGCTTTGTCACCCGCACCGGGCGGGTGGCCCAAATACCGGTGGGGGATGCTCTGCTGGGCCGGGTGGTCAATGCTCTGGGACAGCCTTTGGACCAGAAGGGCCTGGTGATGGTGCAGGACTTCCGCCCCATCGAACGGGTGGCCCCCGGCGTTTTGATGCGGCAGAAGGTGAATGTCCCTCTGCTGACCGGCATTAAGGCCATCGACG
>JAKPGH010000213.1 GCA_029550985.1 Bacillota bacterium | reverse complement strand
CACAACATCGAAAACGCCCTTTACGCCATGATCAGCATTTTTGCCTCCTCCCGGCTGCTGGACAGCGCCCTTTACGGCATGGACATGGGCAAGGTGCTGATGATTATCACCGAAAAGCACGAGGAGGCGGCAAAAGCCATCAACCGCCGCATGGGCAGGGGATGCACCCTGCTGGAGGGCAAGGGCACCTACACCCAGAAGGACCGGCCGGTGCTGCTCTGTGCCGTGCGGCGCAGCCAGGTGTTCCAAGTCAAGAGCATTGTCTTTGAACTGGACCCCGCAGCCTTCATCGTGGCCATGGAGGCCAACGAAATCATCGGCAACGGCTTTAAGGCGGCTAGCCTAAATTCATAAAGCAAAAAGAGCAGGCGGGTTTTTCGCCTGCTCTTTTAAATTGATGCCGATCATACCAAACTGGCGACCCACTGGTCCCGGTCGCCGGGGAGCAAATCCACCACGGGAATTTCAATCATGGTATAACACCCGGGCTTCTGCCGCATGGCCGCCCGCGCGCAGCTTACCATCACCTGCGCGGTGAGGGCCGGGTTGTTGATGGACATGTTGAACTCAAAGCGCTGATTGTCGGTTTTGCCGGAAGTGCCTTTGCGGACCATGTGTACTCCGTGGCCCCGGTCCATGACGGTGTTGATATCGTCCACCGCCACCACGTGGGTTTCGTCGTTGACAAAGTAGGGGTCCGCCTTGATTTTGGCGGCCACTTCCTCCAGTTTGGCGCCGGGTTTTAGCTGGACGTACACCATCCGACGGTGAATGCCGGAGCCCACGGGAATGGTCATGGAAAGGGCGCCTTCCACCCCTTCGATGGCTTTGACCGCCACCGTGTGGCCCATGCTCATGCCGGGGCCAAAGTTGGTGTAGGTGACGCCGCTGGGAGCGCAGGCCTGCATCAGAGCACGCACCACGCTGTCGCTGCCGGGGTCCCAGCCGGAGGATATGACGGCTACCTTACCCGCCTCCACCGCCGCCTGATGGAGAGTGCGGCGCAGAGCAGGGATGTTTGTGTGAATGTCAAAGCTGTCTACGGTGTGAAAGCCAGCCGCAAGGTACTGAAGGGCGGTTTCCTCCACGCTGCGGGTGGGAACACAGAGCAGCGCCACATCCACCGGCCCCAGAGCACGGATATCCTCCACCACTTGGATACCGGGCAAGGTTTCGCCTCTCGCCTTGCGGCGCACCACACCGGCCAGTTCCATATCGGGAGCGGCGTCCACCGCCTCCACGGCGAATTTTCCAATGTTGCCGTAGCCTACCACTGCGATTCGCATCATAATGTCTCTCATCCTTAATCTGATGTTTTGTTGTTGATACAATAAAGCCATTGAAAGAAATTGTCAAGAGGAAATGAATTTTACAACTTAAAAAGTTGCAAGCTCGTCCGGACACCGCCTGGGAGGTCACTTGCAACCCTTTTGGATCTGGGGTATAATAATGCAAGCTGAAAATTCCGGCAACGGTGCGGATTTATCCGTCCTGAGCGGAGATAAAATGCCGTTGGAACGGATGAACCGCTATTCATATTCTCCACATGTATATGTGATAATGTCATAAGGAAAAAGGAAGTGCCTTTGTGCGCGAAATCTATTTGGACAACGCGGCCACCACGCCGGTGGACCCGGCCGTGGCCCAAGTGGCCGTTCGGGTGATGGAAGAACTTTACGGCAATCCTTCCTCCCTGCATAAAAAAGGGCTGGAGGCCCAGCTTTTGCTGGAAAAAGCCCGGGAGCAGATGGCGGACGCCCTGGGCTGCCAACCGGAGGAGGTTTACTTTACCTCCGGCGCCACCGAATCCAACAACATCGCCATTCAGGGCGTGTTTGCCGCCCACAGGCGGCGGGGCAACACCCTTATCTCCACGGCGGTGGAGCACTCGTCGGTGAGAAGCCCCCTGCAAATGCTGGCGCAACAGCAAAACGCCAATGTGGTTTTGGTAGGTCCCCAGCCCGACGGCTCCATCGACCCGGACCAGCTGTGCCGGGAGGTGACCGGCGACACCCTGCTGGTATCCTGCAATTTGGTCAACAGCGAGGTGGGGGCCGTCTGCGACCTTGCCGCCATCGCCCGGCAGGCCAAAAAGCGCAACCCCAAGGTGCTGGTTCACACCGACGGTGTGCAGGCGTTCGGGAAGGTAGATTTTTCCCTGAAAAAGCTGGGAGTGGACCTTGCCAGCTTCAGCGGCCATAAGTTTCACGCCCCCAAGGGGATAGGGGTCCTTTATGTGAAAAAGGGAGTGCGCCTCCAGCCTCTCTGCTACGGAGGCGGGCAGGAAAAGGGATTGCGCCCCGGCACCGAAAACGTGCCCCTCGCCTGCGCCATGGGGGCCGCCGCCGCCGCGGCAAAGGAAAAACTGGCCCGGCATCGCGCCCATTACGCCGCCCTGCGGGCTCATTTTTTAGAAAAAGCGGAACAATTTCCTCAGCTGTGCATCAATATGCCCCCGGACGGAGCACCTAATATTTGTAATATCAGTGTGCCGGGCTACCGCAGCGAGACCATGATTCACTTTTTGGCGGAGCGGGGCATTTATGTGTCCGGAGGCTCCGCCTGCTCCAAGGGGGCGGACAGCCATGTCCTCACCGCCATGGGCCTGCCCCGAAACCGCATCAAAAGCGCGCTGAGAATCACCTTTTCTCCGCTGAATACGCTGGAAGATATCGACGCCTTTTTTGATGCCCTTGTTCAGGGGATGAATCAGATTACAAGGAGCAACGACTAGATGAAACTGGAATCCGGAACCAAGGAGCTTATTCTGCTCAAAAGCGGAGAAATTGCCCTCAAAGGCCTTAACCGGGGCAGCTTTGAGGATTTGATGATAAAAAACTGCAAGCGGGCCCTGCGGGGAGTGGGGGAGTTCCGCTTTACCAAGGCCCAATCCACCATTTACGCCCAGCCGGTGGGGGACTGCGACATGGAGGAGGCGTTGGACCGCCTTTCCCGGGTTTTCGGCATTGCCGCCCTGACCCGGGCTGCCGTGGTGGAAAAGGATATGGAAGCCATTCGGAAGACGGCGGCCCAATACCTGGAGGAGGAACTGAAGGCTGCGTCCACCTTTAAGGTGGCTGCCAAGCGGTCGGACAAGTCCTTCCCCATGACCTCCCCGGAGATTTGCCGGGAGCTGGGAGGCTGGCTGCTGCGGCAGTTCCCCCATCTTAAAGTGGACGTGGAAAATCCCGACGTCCTGGTGGTGGTGGAGGTGCGGGACTTTGCCGCCTACGTGCACGGAGCCCAACTCCCCGGCGCCGGCGGGATTCCGGTGGGCAGCTCCGGCCGGGCCATGCTGTTGCTTTCCGGCGGCATCGACAGCCCGGTGGCGGGGGTAATGATGGCCAAGCGCGGCCTTTCCATTTCGGCCGTTCACTTTTATTCCCCGCCCTACACCAGCGAGCGGGCCCTGCTCAAGGTGAAAACCCTCTGCGAGAAGATGACCCGATACTGCGGCACCATCCCCCTCCACATCGTTCCCTTCACCGAAATTTCGGAAGCCATCAAGGAACATTGCCGGGAGGATTTCGGCACCGTCATCATGCGCCGCTTTATGATGCGCATTGCCCAGGACATCGCCCTGCAGGAGGAATGCAGCGGCCTGATTACCGGGGAAAGCGTCGGGCAGGTGGCAAGCCAGACCATGGCGTCCTTAGCCTGCACCCAGGCGGGACTTACTCTGCCGGTGCTCCGCCCGGTCATCGGCATGGATAAAGAGGAAATCATCGCTATCTCCCGCAAAATCGACACCTTTGAAACCAGCATCCAGCCCTTTGACGACTGCTGCACCGTCTTTACGCCCCGTCACCCCAAAACCAAGCCGAGGCTGGAAGAGGTGCTCAAGGAAGAGCAAAAGCTGGATTACGAAGCGTTGGTACAGCGGGCCATTGCCCAAACCACCAAGGAGCGGCTTTCTCCCCGGTAAAGCCCGCTCCCGGACGTCAAAGACTGCGGCGGCAAGTGCAAACATCCCTGCGCCGCGCAAGGAGGTTAACCCTTGGTAGCGGAACTGATTCTTGTACCTCATCCCACCGAAGCTTCCGAAGGAGCCAAAGCCTGTGCCAGAAGCGTGGCACGGGCTCTTTCCGGTGCGGGAATTAAGGTCAGGGAGCAGATTAGCATCTGTTCCGGCCGGGGGGACCTGCAAAAGGCGGTGGCCACCGCTCTGGAGCGAAGCAACATCGTCCTTACTCTGGGAGGGCTGGACCGGGAAAGCGGAGGCCTTGTCAAAACCGCCATTGCCCAGGGTTTGGGGCTTCCGTTGGAAAATCACCCCGATTGCTACAAAGCCATTCAGGAATACTGCCGCCGCACCGGGGAAGCCTTTTTGCCGGGGGACGCGGCCTTAGCGCAGATTCCAAAAGGCGCCCAGGCCTTTCCCAGTCCGGCGGGCAAGGTGCCGGGAATTGTGATTTCCTCGGTCAGCCAGCACATTGTGATGCTCCCCGATGTGGAGCGGGAGGCGCTGGCCCTGCTGCGGGAGGGGATTCTCGCCCTGATTTCCGGCGCCCATCCCGAAGTGACGGTCACCCGCACCCTGCGCACCTACGGAGTTTCCGAAGACATGGTGCGCCGTACCCTGGCGGAGCTGATGAGCGCCCAGAACCCCAAAATCTCCGTCGAGCAGGAGGGCAGCGAGGTTCTGGTGCGGGTCACCGGAAAGGGCCCAAGCCACCAGCAGGCGGCGGCCGCCTGCACGCCGGCCCTTCGCCGGATGGTGGAGCTGCTGGGAGATGCCGCCTACGGCCTGGATGTGGAGTCCCTTCAGGCGGCGGTGGTGGACAAGCTGAGAAAGAAAAACCTGGGACTTGCTGTGGCGGAGTCCGGCAGCGGGGGAATGCTCACCCGGGTGCTGAGCGAAACCGAAAACGGCACCGATGTTCTCCGCTACACCGTGGCGGTGGACACCGACCGGACCAAGTGGGAAAAGCTGGGAGTGCCTTACCGGCTGCTGAAAAAGCACGGGGGCTGCAGCGAGCAGGCGGTGGTGTTTATGGCCAACGCCGCCCGCAAAAAATCCCAGGCGGAGATTGGCGTTGCCCTCACGGTGGGGCAGGGCTACGATCGCAAGAACCCGCTGGGCCTTGTCTACATAGCGGTCTGCGACCAGAGCAGCGTCTATGTCAAAAAGCTGATTGTGGGGGAAGGCCATCCCGAAGAGCAGGATTTGGTGTTGGACGCCGCTCTTTCCCGGGCGCTGAACATGGTCCGCCTGTTTGTGGACTATCTGCCCGACCACTACATGGGGGCCATCCCTCTGGAAGAAGCGCTGGACGGGCGCACGGTAACCGATTTGCCGGGGCAGGAGGACAGCCTTTCCGGCAGGACGTTGCCGAAAGTGGGGTTCTGGCGGAAGCTGGGCCGCAATTTTATCATTCGAAAAGCCGACCGGCCGGGGGTTAAAGTGAAGAAAGCAATCTTTATTCTTGCCTTGCTTGTCTTTTTGGGCAGCGCGGGCTATGTGGGAAAATATTATTACGACGCCTGGGCCGCCAAGGAATTGGCAAGCAAGCTTCGGGATATGTATACTTATGGGGAGATGGGGGATTACGAAATTCCCAAAGATTTCCCCAAGGATTATCAGAAAAAGTTCGGGGCCCTTTATGCCGTCAACCGGGACGTGGTGGGATTCCTCAGCGTTCCCGACACCCAGATGGCCTACCCTGTGGTGCAGGGGCCCGACAACGAGTTCTATCTGCGGAAGAACTTCAAACAGGAATACAGCGAATACGGCGTTCCCTTTCTGGATTACCGGGTGGATGTCAAAAAGCCCAGCGACAATCTGGTCATCTACGGCCACAACATGAAGGACAACCAGATTTTCGGCGAGCTGATGAACTACAACATTTATGCCAAGAATGTCGGCAAGGACGCCGCTCTGGCCTACTTTAAAGCCCATCCCATCATCGATTTTTCCACCGTCTACCAGGACAACAGCTACGCCATTTTCGCCATTATCATCACCAACGCCTACGAAAACCAGGGCCACGTCTTCGACTACCACAACTTTATCGACGCAGCCTCCGATGCGGATTTGCTCAACTACGCCTATCAGCTGCAAATCCGCAGCATCATCGACACCGGGGTGGAGATAGAGCCGGGAGACAAGCTCCTGACCCTTTCCACCTGCACCTATGAGTTTTCCGACGCCCGCTTTGTGGTGGTGGCGCGGCAACTGCGGGAAGGGGAAAATCCCGACGACTTTGGCAAGGACGCCCAGATTAATCCCCAACCTCTCATGCCGGATATCTGGTATCAGCTGTACGGCGGAAGCCCGCCCACCGGGTTGGACGCCCGCTCGTCGGTGTATACCTCCCCCACGGCGGCGCCGCCGGTAGATTTGCTGGAGCTTTTCCCCGACGAGCCCGAGGAGGAGACCACCCGGCCGGAAACCCCGCCGGAGGAAGAGGAGTCGGAGGAGGAATCCAAACCCTCCTCCCAGCCGGAGTTTTCCGAACCCTCCCAGTCGGAGCCGCCCGCCTCCTCCCAACCCAGCCAGGGGACGCAGCCCCAGGCTCCCGCTCTTCAAACCCAGCAGGCTTCGGAGCCGCTGCCCACCCCCCAACCTTTGACCCAAACCCAGCAGCAGGCTTCTCAGTCGTCGGCCGCTCAGCAGGTTTCCCAGTCACAGGCGGCTGCCTCCTCGCAGCAAAGCGCTCCTTCCACCAGCAGCCAGCAGACCAAAAAGACCCAGAGCATCGAAGATAAGTACGCAAACTACGTGCTGGACGACGGAAGCGCGTGGAAGAAAAGCAGCCAGAGCGTCGAGGACAAATACGCCAATTACGTGTTGGACGACGGCAGCACGTGGAAGAAATCCACCGGCGAAAACGACATCGAATATTCCGGCGATGAGCTGACGGTTACGGTGAACGGGAGCCGCATCACCGGCGACGCGCTGGATTTGGTGTCCCGGGCGGTGCAGAATGAGATGGGCTCCAGCTTCCATGTGGAGGCGCTGAAAGCCCAGGCGGTGGCCACCTACACCTACATAACCTACTACAACCGAAACGGTTCCGCACCCGCCGTGCTGTTGGCTTCCAAAGCGGATACCCGGGTGGTCAACGCGGTGAAGGAGGTGCTGGGGGAAATGGTACTCTACAAGGGCAAACCGGCTCTTACCACCTACTACGCCATCAGCGCCGGCAGCACCGCATCCTCCAAAGATGTTTGGGGAGGACATTACCCGTACCTTGTTTCGGTGGACAGCGAGGTGGACATGGAAGTCAGCGGCTACCAGGTGACCAAAGCCATGTCCCGCAGCCAGGTGGCCAGCCTGCTGGAACGCCATATCGGCGTGGACCCCGACGATTGGGACCCGGAAGAATGGTTTGAAATTCTCACCTATGTGGACGGCGGCTATGTGGGCAATGTGAGAATCTGCGGCCGCTCCACCGCCGCCAACGGCGCCCGCATCACCGGCCGCTATGTGCGGGAAAACCTGTTGGGGCTGCGCAGCGCCTGCTTTGAAGTGAAATACGATTGGAACAAAGACCGGTTCCTGTTTACCACCTACGGCTACGGCCACGGTGTGGGCATGAGCCAGCAAGGAGCCAATCAATACGCCAAAGATGGTTGGGATTACATCGACATTCTCACTCACTACTACCCGGGCACCGAGGTAGGATGACGGGAGGTCTTGCAATGAAGGAAATCGAAGTAAAGGTAAAGCTGGAAGACATTTCTCCCATGGCCCTTGCCAGGCAGTTGACCGAAGAACTGGACTTTGTTTCGGGAGCAGTGGTCAAAGACGAGGACGTCTACTATCAGGGAAATGGCCAGCCCATTCTGCGCCTGCGCATCTCCCGGGATATTCTGGCGGGCATCACCCGCTGCTACCTGACCTATAAAGGGCCCCGGGAGGACAGCGTCTGCAAAATCCGGGAAGAGATTGAAACCGGGGTGGAGGACCCCCAGGCCACCGCCCTGCTGCTGGAGCGGCTGGGCTTTACCTCTCTGGTGACGGTGAAAAAGACCCGCCGCTATTACTATTCCGGCGTTGTCACCGCCTGCCTGGACGCCGTGGAAGGCTTGGGGCCTTTCTTGGAGCTGGAAATGCTGTCCGCCCAGGACTCCCAACAGCAGGAAGCGGGGGAGGAACTGCTGGCAATGCTGGGAAAGATGGGTCTGGACCCCAAGCATCTGACCTACCAAACCTATTTGGAGCTTGCTTTGGAAAAGGAAGGAAAACAAGGGTAACCTCCAAAAGACGCTGGCTGGCATAGCGCCTTCAGAATTGGGACAGGATAAAGAAAAACCCTGCTGTACGATGGCAATGACTTTGAAAGAAGGGCGGGAACGGGCATTGCCATCCCGCCCTTTTGGGTCCGAAAAGCATACTGCCCTGTATGGGATGAGGTGAAACAATGAAAGCTTTGCCCCGGGAATTTTACCTCCGGGACGCCCGGGAGGTGGCCAGGGACCTTTTGGGGAAGA
>JAKPGH010000200.1 GCA_029550985.1 Bacillota bacterium | reverse complement strand
CAGCGCAAAGATGCCTTTGTCCCCGGTTTTTAAGTAAGGGTAGTAGGGTTGCAGGGTGTCCATCCCCATAAAGGGGTTGACGGTGATAAAGTCGGCCTCCAGCATCCCTTCCAAATGGGCTTTGGCGTACATTTCGGCGGTTTTGGCAATGTCCCCCCGCTTGACGTCGGCAATGACCAGCGCTCCCTTTTCCCGCAGGTATTTCAGGGTTTGGGCATAGGCCAAAAGCCCGTCGATGCCCAGGGCTTCGTAGTAGGCAATCTGCACTTTGTAAACGGCGGCCACATCCAGGGTGGCGTCGATGATGCGCTGGTTAAAGCGAAAGAGTTTTTCCTGAAGGCTTAAGTTGCTTTCGGCAAGGTCGGGGGGCAGGTAGGAAAGGTCGGTGTCCAGCCCCAAACAAACATGGCCCTTGTGTTCCACGGCGTCGTACAGTTTGTCGATCATCTGCGGCAACGGTATTCTCCTCCTGTTTTTGAGTCTCTTAACTTATGCGCTGTGGTGGGCGGCGGCGCAGGCGTGGCGGGAGCGCTCCCCCATGAAATCGTTGAGCTTGAGCAACTTGATGATGAGGGCCATGCGGGCCAGCACGCCGCACCGGGTCTGAATAATGTACCAGGCGCGGGGGTCGGCGTCCACCTCGGGGCTGATTTCGTCCACCCGGGGCAGGGGATGCATCACAATCATGTCCTCTTTGGCGGATTTCATCTTTTCGGCATCCAGAATGTAAACTCCCTTGAGGCGGCGGTATTCGGTGGGGTTCTGAAACCGCTCCCTCTGAATCCGGGTCATGTAGAGAATATCCACCTGGCCGATGGAGGATTCCAGCTGGTCGGTGAGGGCGTAACTTACCTGCCGCTCATCCAGCAATTCCAGCACATCCCCGGGCATTTGAAGGGCGTCGGGAGCAATGAGGAGAAAGCGGTTGCCGGGATAGAGGCTCAAAGCTTTGACGAGGGAGTGAACGGTGCGGCCGTGTTTGAGGTCCCCGCACAGGCCGAGGGTCAGGTGGTCCAGCCGGCCGAACCGCCGGTGGATGGTCACCAGGTCGGTGAGGGTCTGGGTGGGGTGCTCGTTGGAGCCGTCCCCCGCGTTGATAACCGGGACGCTGGACACCTCCGCCATCCGGTGCGGAACCAGAGGAGTGGGGTGGCGCACCACCATAATGTCGCAGTAGCCCGACACCGTTCTGGCCGTATCCTCCGGCGTTTCCCCTTTGGCGGTGGAAGAAACCCCGGCTTCAGAAAAACCGAGCACCTGACCCCCCATGCGAAGCATGGCACTTTCGAAAGAAAGGCGGGTCCGTGTGCTCGGTTCAAAAAATAAAGTAGCCAATAGCTTGCCTTTTGCCACCTCGCTGTACCGTCCAGGGCTTTCGGCAATGCTACCCGCTACCGAGAGGATATAGTCAAAATCTGCCTTATCAAAGTCGCTGATGTTCAGGATATCACGCTGATACGGCATGGTTTTGCTCCCTTCTATTTACTTTTCTATTTATTTCCGTTCAAATTGTCAAAAGTATACTATATCGGCTTTCCATTGTCAACAGTTGCGGTGTCAAAAATAAGCGGACGCCTGCCGCCTTCAAAGGGCGTGGGCATCCGCTTTTGTTTCGTTAAGAAGATGGGCGGTCGGAAGGATGTTCCGCGGTTTCGGGCGGGGAATCCTCCGGAGTGAAGTGGAATTCCTCCTGGGCAAGACCCGCCTGCTCCAGAGCTTTCTGCAAAGCGTCCTGGCGGGATCCCTTGTTGCGGTATAGCTTGAGATACTCCTCCCAGGTCAGATGCACCGCCTCCCCCAAAAAGAGGGACCGCTGAATGTCCAGCGCACGGGATGTTTCCCGCGCCTCCTTGCGGCACCACCAAAGGTACAGTCCAAAGAGCACCAAAAAGCCGCCGCTAATCCACAATCCCTCCCGCAGGCCGGGGGTGAAGTATTCAAAGCGGATGACGGCTTCTCCGGCGGGAACCCGCACCCCCATAAAGCCCACGTTGACCTTTTCAATCCGGACGGGATTGCCGTTGACGGTGGCGGTCCAGCCGGCGTCGTAGGGGACGGAGAAGAACATGAGGGTGTCCTGCTGGAGATTGGAACGGGCGGTAAAGCCCCGATTGTCGTGGGTAAAGTCGTAGCAGCACATCTCCCGGCGGTCCGCCGCGTCGTTGGCCATGGCGTCGTAGGAAGCGTCGATGGGAAAGGCGGGTTCCCCCTGGCTCATGATGTCGGAATAGCGGGCGGCGGCTTCCTCATCCTCCAGCACCAGATAGCGCAGCATGACGTTGGACCGCTGCTTTTCGTTGATTTCCTCCAGTTGGTCCCGGAGGATGTATTCGCTGTAGGCAAAGCCCATGGGCAGGAAGTGCTGGTTTTCGTACACGTTGTAACCCAACTGTTCCGAGTGGAAGGTATAGCCCGGCATGGGGTTCTGATTTTCTTTGCCGGACTCGATAAAGAGCCACCGCACCGAAAGCAGGGGACGCAGGGCAAAGTAGTCCGCTTCCGGGCGGGAACCTACGTCCCGCTTGACGCCCACGGTGGGGTAAAACTCCATGATGGAGGGCGGCACAATGCTGTGGAAAGCCTGAATGGTGGGCCGATGCCAGTACATCCCCATGTTGTCCAGGCTGTCGTAAAAGTCAATGCGGGAAAAGCTGACCCCGTCGTCGGGTAGGGAGATGACCTCCCGGCCGTTGATGGCGTTGTTGATGATAAACTGGCTTTGGGTCCGGCCGTTTTTGCCGTTGGCCAGATAGAAGACGCCAAAGGAAAGGCAGACCACGCACACTCCCGCCAGCAGCAGCTTTTTAAACTTCTGGTGGCCGCGCAGCCGGGAGATGAGCAGGGTCATATACAAAAGGCAGGTGAGGACGATGACGGCGTAAATCCAAAGCATCTTCGGATTGCTTTCCAGCCCGAACACCAGCTTGCCGTCCTTGACCTGAGGGGTAAGCCCGCACATCACAATGAAGGTCACCGAGATGATGAGGCTCCACTTAAGCCC
>JAKPGH010000185.1 GCA_029550985.1 Bacillota bacterium | reverse complement strand
GTGGATTCCACCGTATCCACCCTGCAAATACAGCTTGTCATCATCACGGGGATTATGATTTTTCTGGCCACCATGCTGGCCATCATCATCTCCAAGTACATCGCCAACCCCATTGTGCAAATCAATCAGAGCGCCAAGGCGCTGGCCAGGGGCAACTACGAAACCGAGTTCCACGGCAAGGGATATTTGGAGATTCAGGAGCTTTCCGACACCTTGAACACCGCCGCCACCGAACTTTCCAAGGTGGACCGCCTGCGCCGCGAACTGATTGCCAACATCTCCCACGATTTGCGCACTCCCCTCGCCTTCATTTACAGCTATGCGGAAATGATGCACGACTTCCCCGACGAAGTCACCCCGGAGCAAAGCCAAATTATCATGGACGAAACCAAACGGCTGACCTCCCTGGTCAACGACATGCTGGATATTTCCCTGCTGGAAGCCGGCGTTGCGAAACTAAACCGTACCCATTATAACCTGACGGAAAGCTTGCGAAACACCGTCAACCGCATGAACGAGCTGACCAAAAACGAGGGCTACAGGATAGAGTTCGAATATGGCGAAGAAATTGCCCTTTTGGCCGACGAAGTAAAGATTACCCAGGTATTTTACAACCTGCTGCTCAACGCCATCACCCACAGCGGCGACGACAAGACCATTCTGGTGCGGCAAAGTGTCCAGGACCGCGCCGTAAAAATCGAGGTCATCGACCACGGGGAGGGCATCAGCCCCGGCGACCTGCCCTACATCTGGGACCGGTACTACAAGGTGGACAAAAAGCACAGGCGCCCCATTATGGGCACAGGCCTTGGGCTTTCCATTGTGAAAAAGGTCATTGAAATGCACCACGGACAATACGGGGTGATTTCGGAAGAAGGAAAAGGCAGCATCTTTTGGTTTCAACTGGAATTGGAGTAAACCTTTCATCACAACCGCCTTGGGTGGTGCTCTTTCATTCAAAAGCGGACGCCGTTAAAACGGCGTCCGCTTTGCGTGTTGTTGCGAATGTTCAGGGGATTTATAACAAATACAAGGTATGGCGAGTGTTGAGTTGTTGTGGTTTGACTTACACGATGCGGGTAAACACTACGTTGTCGATTTCTATAAACCCTTGGATGCTGTCGGTTTTGGAGAACAAAATGCGGGCCTTGGCGGTTCCGGGCGGCGCCGGTTCGGTGACGCCCACATAGGGTACCCACTCCATAAACCCGGTGAAGGGGTTGGACTGGTCGCGGTTGACAATGAGGGTAAGGCCCAAACCGATTTCCCGGTTTTCGTCATCCAGCCAAATCACTTTGATCAGCATGGAGCCAAAGGTGGCTGTTTCGGCTGTGGCGCGGAACCCCAGCCCCGTGCTGAGCAGGAAGCAACGGCCTTCCGCATGGCGGAGTTCCACATCCTGCCACAAGGCGCCTCCAATTTGTCCGATGCCGGCGTCGGCGCGGCCTTCGTAAACGTCGTTGAGCTCCACCAGGGTGACCAAACTTGCATTCCAGTTGGTAAGGCCCTCTTCAAAGCTGGGGTTGGCGATTAAGTTGCTGGACAGCACCGGAGCAAAGATGACCTGGTCCAACCGTATAAACAAATCGGGAGTGGGGACGTTGGCGGTAAACACCAGCCGGGCGGTGGAGGTGCCGGGCACGGAAGGATAGGTGACGGCAAGATAGCTCAGGTAATTGCCCTGGTTGTTTAAGGTCTGGTCGGGAATGGACAGATTGAGGCCGTTGCTGATGACGTTGCCCATGGAATCCACCCATTCCACCCGCACATCCAGGGACACCGCCCCGGTACCTTGGACGGCAAAGCTGAGCAGGAAGGGCGTTTTGGGCGGCACGTCACAGATGCTGATGTTCTGGGTAAGGGTGCCGTTGAAATGGGTTTGGGCATGGCCGGCTCCCTCCAGGGATTGCTGATAGGAGGAAAGGAAAGCGGTGTCGCCGCCCGGAACGGGAATCCATCCCAGGAGGTTGGCTTCAAACCCTCCGTTGGTGATCAAGTCCCGGAAGGCCATGGGCGCCAGAACTACGTGGTCGATGAAGATAAAGTCTTCGTTGGTATCGGACAAGCCCTGTCCTTTGCTGAACAGAACTCTTGCCCGGGTCGCGTTGGCAGGAGGACGGTCGGTTTGGGCAAAGAAGGTGATGCGAGCCGTATTGTTGAGCCGGTCGCTGGGGATAAACAATCTCAGGCCGGTGCCCACGGCGTTGCCGTTGTTGTCCAGCCATGTGATTTCGGCAATCAAAGCGCCGGAATTGACGGTGCCGGAATCCACCGGGACGTTGGACACCGCGTTGAAGCTAAACAGCAACGGCTTTTTGGTGCATCCCTGAAGGGAAAGTTCCTGAGCCAGAGAGGCCACTCCCGGGCCCATTCTGGCTTGGATAAGGCCTTCGTACACGTTGGTGTTGGTAAATAGGGTGTTGGTTGCCTGCCAGAAGACAAATTGGTTTTCAAAGCTGGGGTCCTGGACCAGGTTTCCGCAGTTGTTGCATTTATCTTTCTTTTTCTTCCGGTTGGGGTCGGGGGATGGCGGGCAGCCGGGTTCATATGAAACTTCTTCGCAGGATTCGTGATACGAGTCGTAGAAGTCATTATATACCGACATATGATATATCTCCTTATCGTCATATTGGCGAATGCGATGCAAAACACATTCCTTTGTATCATATGCAAATTCCCCCTACAGTGGAACAATTTGAGGCCGCTCGCCGGCCTCTGTACTGGTCACCTTGATGAAATTGGATGATTATTCCTGCCGGTATTTATGAGAAAACGCAAAAACATCACATTTTATGGCAAGATAGGTTAAAACATGCTATATTAATAAAGAAATTTAGCAAATTGGTCCGTTTTTGGCACCACAGCCATTGTCAATCTGGGCTGCAAGGGACCAAGTCAGGGAGGCAACGGAATGCTGAAACTCACCCGATTTTTAAAAGGCTATGTCAAGGAAAGCATCATTGGACCGCTTTTTAAACTGCTGGAAGCCTGCTTTGAATTAATCGTTCCGCTGGTGATGGCCAACATTATCGATATAGGGATTAAAAACAACGACACCGCCTACATTTTCCGGATGGGCGGCATCATGGTTTTGCTGGGCGTATTGGGTTTGGTGTGCTCGCTGACGGCCCAGTACTTTGCCGCCAAAGCGGCGTTGGGGTTTGGCACCGCTCTTCGCAACACCATGTTTGCCCATATCAACAGCCTTTCCTTTTCGGAAATTGACAAAATCGGCACCTCGTCCCTTATTACCCGCATCACCAGCGACATCAACCAGGCTCAGGCCGGCGTCAATCTGGTGCTGAGGCTGTTTTTGCGCTCCCCCTTTATCGTGGTGGGCGCCATTGTGATGGCCTTCACCATCAACGTCAGGTTGACCCTCATTTTCCTCATTGTGGCCGCTCTCATTTCGCTGGTCATTTACCTTATCATGACAAGGTCCATTCCCCAGTATAAAAAGGCCCAAAGCAAGCTGGACAAAGTGTCCCTCATCGTTCGGGAAAACTTAACCGGCGTCCGGGTCATTCGCGCTTTTTCCAGGCAGAAGGCGGAAATCGCACGATTTGAGGAAACCACCCGGGATTTGATGGAAACCCAGCTTTTGGTGGGGAAAATTTCGGCGCTGCTCAACCCCGCCACCTACGCCATTTTGAATGTCGGCATCATCGCCGTCATTTGGTTTGGCGGCATCACCGTCTATCACGGCAACATCACCCAGGGCGAAGTCATTGCGCTCATCAACTACATGTCCCAGATTCTTCTGGCACTGCTGGCCCTGGCCAACCTAATCATCGCCTTTACCAGGGCCTCCGCTTCCGCCATTCGCATCAACGAGGTGTTCGCCATCACCTCCTCCATGACCGAAAATCCCTCCCCTTCCCGGCACGAACCAACCGATGGTCCCAAGGTGGAATTTCGCAACGTTTCCTTTTCCTATCACACCTCGGAGGAAGAAGTCCTTTCGAATCTTTCCTTTGCGGTGCGGCCGGGGGAAACCATCGGCATCATCGGCGGCACCGGCTCGGGAAAATCCACCCTGGTCAACCTCATCCCCCGCTTTTATGACGTCACCGGTGGAGCTGTGCGTATCGACGGGATCGACGTGCGGGATTTGACGGTGGCTTCGCTGCGGGCGCAGATTGCCCTAGTGTCGCAAGACACGTTCTTATTCAACGACACTG
>JAKPGH010000171.1 GCA_029550985.1 Bacillota bacterium | reverse complement strand
GTTTTCCACATCCACCAGATATTTCACGCCGTTTTCGCATATTTCCGTCACGGCGGATTCCGGCACCGGTATACCGTCGAACCGGTACCAACCCTTGGACTCCGGCAGTCCTTCCCGGGTGCGCAGGGCGATGTCGTTGCGCTCGTAGATGCCGGTTATGGTTTCCCCCAGTTGGGCGAGCACCTCCCAAAGGGCGCGGTAAATGATACCCGGCGGCGCCAAAAGCGGGCGTCGAACACATCGTTGGCGTTGCGGGAAATCAGGCGTACGGCAATTTTACTGGTGCCGTTGTAAAAGCCCGTACCCATATAGGCGTTGCCGGCAAACACGTCCACCAGCCCGCCGTTTTGGGGCTCTCCCGCCATATGGCGAATCTCTTCCCCGTAGATCCAGGGATGCCCGCTCTTAACGCTGCGCTCCGCCTTGGGGGATATCATGATTTTGGGATACTGCCGTTCCTGTTTCATCTAGGTCACCTTTCGAATCGACTTTTTATGGGCTGATTGTAACACATTTCCGCGGTGCCTTCAACATGGGTATCATCGGAAAGGAATTTGCCGCCGCCGAATACCAAGAATATTTCGGCTGACAGGAATAAGCATGGACGGCAAAGGCATGAATATATTACATGCAAAACCGATGAGAGAAATGGAATGGGGCGTATGTTCCGTGGCCAAACAGCCCAAAATAACTTAGAGTTGGAAGGATAGATGAGGCTTTAGAAGAAAGGCGAAGCATTTAAAAGATACCTTAGTCTTATTCAAACGAACAAAGAGTTTTTTGGTATACTCCATTGGACATTACTACAGTAAACGCTTGCTTTCTCCAATTTTTTAGTTGTAATATGGGTTTAATAGGAATTATTCATGCGAGGTGATTGTGATGAAAAAAATAGCAAAACTGATTGCCCTTGCGTTATGTTTCGCCCTGTTGTTCGGATGTGCCAATGCAAATTCCAAAAATACCACTTCCCAACCAGAATCCCAAACACCGGCCGCTGCCACATCGCAAAGTGCTCTGGATATTCTCACCACTGCGAAAACGGCAACCATGTTTACATCCGAGCCAATCAGCGAAGACCACATCAAACAAATCCTGTCCGCCGGCCTGAATGCGCCCAGCGCAAGAAACAGCCAACCATGGCATTTTAGTGTGGTGACCAACAAAGACGTGTTGAACCAAATTGCAGATGCCATGTCCGCTGGAGCGCCCGGCGGTGGTCCTGCTCCCAGCAGTCAAGCATCATCCGCGCCCAAAAAGCTCGGCCTTTCCGATGCGACGGTGGCCATCTTTGTTTACGGCACCAACAACATGCCAACCGATTCCTTTGACTGCGGCCTTGCAACGGAAGCCATGTCGGTCGCCGCTCTTTCGCTGGGGTATGGAACCAAAATTCTGTCTTCCCCCTCCATTGCCTTAAACGGAGACAAGAAGGCAGACTTTGACAAATTGCTGCAAATTCCGGAAGGATACAGCAACGTGGCGGTTTTGTTGATTGGCCATAACGACCTTGACGCCGCAACCGGTGCATCCACCAGAAATTCCATGGAGGAAAAGGTCAAGTTTATCAAGTAATTTTACAAAGAACGCCCTTTATTGTTAGAAGTTAGGGCGTTCTTTCTTGTCATAAAATGCCCTCTGCGGGCAAGGGTTTACGGCATCCCTTTATGGAAAATTGTGCTATCATATTGGCAGCATTTTAAAGGAGGGATTGGAGGAAGTCTCCATCCAAAATCGATACTCAAAACAATGCACTCATATTTTAACAGGTCTGCCCGGATCAAGGAGGTTAAGATATGGAACGGTGCTTGTTGTCGATCGATTGGGACTATTTTATCTACACCCAAGATAACCGCAGTTCTTACATAGAAAACCACAGGAGCTTGATGGACAGCTGGTACAAGCGGTACATCCAGGCAAAGGTTTGGGGAGAGGATATTCAGCACGAGTTTCAACTTTCTTCCCAATTGGACACCTTTTGGGAGAACATCAGGAAATTCTTTGTATTTGCAGCCGACATCAAAGTCTTGGCTTCCGATTCCCATGCCTTGTCCTACCAAATGGCAAAGGACAACAACTGCGGCGAAGTATACCTGTTTGACGCCCACTCCGACCTAGGTTACGGCGGGCCCTCGGCTCTGAACTTTGAAGTCAACTGCTCCAACTGGCTCGGCAAGCTCCTGAAAGACCAGCAAATCAAAGGGGCTTATATTTTTTACAGCCCCTACACGGCGGAAAAGCCGGAGCACTTTAACCCGATGAACCGCATTTACCGCATCCGGTACTGTGATTGGAAGGACTTGGTCGGCAAATCCATTGCGGTGTCGGCCATTCATATCTGCAGGTCCGGCGCGTGGACCCCTCCGTGGCTGGATGAAAAGTTTTATCAATTCGTTGACCGTTTGGGGCTTCCCTATGCCATCGAGAACTGCCCGGAACGAAAATGGGACCCGGACCACATCAACTTATCCCAACAAATCAACTATCTGATGGCGTGACAGCCATAACACACCTATCTGGATATTAAGGAGCATATTGAGTGTTGGCTCAATATGCTCCTTCGTGTTTCTTTTTAAACGGGGCGGTTATTCTTCCTCATCCTGCAAAGCATCGTAGCCCTCCTCCCCCGTCCGGATTTTGATGACATTTTCCACATCATAGATGAAGATTTTGCCGTCGCCCACATTGCCGGTATAAAGAGCTTTCTTCACCGTCTCCACCACCGTTTCCATCGGTATCTTGCAGACGACGATGTCCACCTGAACCTTGGGCAGGAGTCTTGTCTTGACGGGAGCGCCGCGGTAGTATTCCGTATGGCCTTTCTGCATGCCGTAACCCAACACATTGGTGACCGTCAGCCCCGTGATGCCGATTTCGTCCAGATGGGACTGAAGAGCCGTAAACTTATCCTGGTTGGTGATAACGGTCACTTTGGTCATCTTGGCGCCGGGACGCGCGCGGTTTACCACCGGGATGGCCACGTCAGGCGATACGGCGGCAACGGGAACGGATACCGGAACTTCCGCAGCGCCGTCGGTCGGAACGGAAGCTCCGTTGCCGGAAGCCATAATGGGGGCTACGATGGCAAAGTCGGGATAGGCGGAGTTTCCGTGTTCGCTGATATCCAGGCCCTGAATCTCCTCCTCGAGGCTGACGCGGATGCCGATGGTCTTTTGAATCAAAGTCCAGACCAACGCGGAAGAGAGGAAAGCAAAGGCGCCGACGGCGACAATGCCGAGAAGTTGGGTTCCCAGTAGGCTGAAGCCCCCGCCGTAGAACAAGCCGTTTGCGGCGGAAAGGCTGGTGACGTCTTCCTGGGCGAAAAGGCCGACGCAGATGGTGCCGAAGATGCCGCAGACCAAATGGACGGAGGTGGCGCCCACCGGGTCATCCACCTTGACGCGGTCAAAGAAGAGGACGGCGCACACCACGATGACGCCCGCTACGGCGCCGATGAGGATGGAGTTTTTAACGCTGACATAAGCGCAGCCGCCGGTGATGCCCACAAGGCCCGCAAGGCATCCGTTGATGGTCATGCCGAGGTCGGGCTTGCCGATGAAAATCCACGAGGTGGCGGTTGCGGTCAGAACCGCCGCAATGGCCGCGGTATTGGTGGTGACCAGGATATGCACCACGTCGCCGGGGTTCTGGAAGCTCATGGTGGAGCCGGGATTAAATCCGAACCAGCCCAGCCACAGGACAAACAGCCCGATGACCGCCAGGGACATGTTGTGGCCGGGAATGGCCTGGGGCTTGCCGTTCTTATCGTATTTGCCGTAACGGGGCCCGAGGATGATGGCGCCGGCCAAAGCCGCCCAGCCTCCGACGGAGTGGACCACCGTGTCGCCCGCAAAATCCAGAAAGCCGAGGTCGGCAAGCCAGCCGCCGCCCCATACCCAGTGGCCGACGATGGGGTAAATGACAAGGGTCAGCACAAAGGAAAAAACGATGAAGGAGATATACTTGACCCGCTCCGCCACCGCGCCGGATACGATGGTCGCGGCAGTTCCGCAGAACACCAGTTGGAAGAAGAATTTGCCCCAGAAGGGCACATGGGTGGTCAGCGTTTCGCTGTAAAAATCAAGGTTGGAATCATTTAAAATAATCAAATGTTGCGTGCCGAGCACGGGATTGTCTCCCCCAAACATCAGCCCCCAGCCCAGGAGCATAAATCCCAGGGACGAAACGGCGAAAACGATAAAATTCTTGGAGAGAATATTCACCGTATTTTTCGACCTGGCAAAACCGGATTCCACCGCTGCAAAACCGAGGTTCATAAAGAACACCAGTACAGCCGCAAGCAGCACCCACAGGGTATCCATCATCACTGTTGTATCCATGCTACATTCCTCCTTAAAAATTTAAGGCGTGTATCTTATAGCGGCATCCGAAGATACCCGCATAAAACACACGCCTTTGTGCGCATTTTGGAGGGCTTGCCCCCACTCAACAACAAAGGCGCTGCGGACAATATCCTCAGCGCCTTTGCTTTGTTACTAGCAATTATATGGAAAGGCAATTGTTTTGTCAATCAGAAAATTCCAAAGCAGAAATTTTTTTACTTTCGCCCGCGGACAGAGAAAAAGCGGGCTGCAATGAAACAATTTGGAGGCCTTGCATATCATATAATGGATACGATGACAAAGGCGTCGCGATGGGTGGCGCCTTTTAATTTTTAGGAGGATTTTTATGTGCGGAATTGCAGGCTGGATTGATTTTCATCGGGATTTGAGAAAGCACGGGGACATCATCGACAAGATGACCGGCACGTTGGTGTGCAGGGGGCCGGACGCGCAGGGCATTTATCTAAAGGAAAACGTGTGCCTGATGCACCGAAGGCTCATTGTCATTGACCCGGAAAACGGAATCCAGCCGATGACCATCCAAAAAGGCAATGCCAGCTACACCATCGTCTACAACGGTGAGCTTTACAACACCGGGGAACTTCGCGACGAGCTAATATCCTTCGGCTATCGCTTCCGGGGCCATTCCGACACCGAGGTTTTGCTGACGGCCTTTGTCCACTGGGGCGAATCCTGCCTGGAAAAGCTAAACGGCATTTACGCCTTTGGGGTTTGGAACGACGCCGACAACACTTTGTTTTTAGCCCGGGACCGCATGGGGGTAAAGCCCTTATTTGTCTTTTCCTACCCCGACGGCATTCTCTTCGGCTCCGAGTTGAAAACACTGTTGGCCAACCCCTTGGTCAAACCCAGGGTGGACAACGACGGACTGAAGGAAATTTTCCTCTTAGGGCCGGGCAGAACCGGCGGCAACGGCGTCATCAAAGGCGTGACCGAATTAAAACCCGCTGAGTATTTGGTCCTTGGGCAGCAAACGGGGTGCAAAGTCCGCCAATATTGGAGCCTAAAGGCCATGGAACACACCGACGATATCCAAACCACCGTTGAAAAGACCCGCTTTTTCATCACCGACGCGGTAAAGCGCCAGTTGGTGTCGGATGTGCCGCTATGCTGCTTTTTGTCAGGAGGCTTGGATTCCAGCATTATTTCCAAAATAGCCTCCGACGCGTATTTGGCCGACAACAAGGGGAAGCTTCACACCTATTCGGTCAACTATGTAGACAATCAGCGGTATTTTAAACGTAGCCTGTTTCAGCCCAATTCCGACGAAGAATACATTCAGATGATGGCAAGGGCTATCGGGTCCCAGCACCACGAAGTACTACTGGACAATGAGGATTTGGAAAGGTACTTGACCGACGCGGTCCTTGCCCGCGATTTGCCCGGCATGGCGGATGTGGACTCTTCCCTGCTGCTATTTTGCAGGGAAATCAAAAAGAAGTTTACCGTCGCAGTTTCCGGCGAATGTGCCGACGAGATATTCGGCGGATACCCGTGGTACCACAACCGGGAAATTTTGTTCCGGGACACCTTCCCTTGGTCCCACTCCCTGGCGGTCAGGCAAAACATCTTAAAGCCGGGCTTGCTGACCGACGGCGAAGAATACGTCCAACAGCGGTACCGCGATACCGTCAACGCAACCGACACCTTGCCCGGCGAGGGGGAACTGGAAGTTCGCATGAGGCAAATGTTTATGCTGAACCTCCACTGGTTCATGCAGACGCTGCTAGACCGGAAGGACAGGATGTCCATGTACAGCGGTCTTGAGGTCCGGGTGCCGTTTTGCGACCACCGCTTGGTGGAGTACGCTTACAACATGCCCTGGGATATCAAGTCGCTGAACGGCAGGGAAAAAGGAATTGTGCGGGAGGCCATGAAGGGCATTTTGCCGGATGAAATCATAGAGCGCAAAAAAAGTCCTTATCCCAAAACCCACCATCCAACCTATCTGAAAGCCGTGAAGGCAACGCTGCAACATATTCTGGATGATTTCAGCTCTCCGCTGTTGCAGCTCATCCACAAACAAAAAGTGCAGGAGCTCATCGACACCGACGGCAAGGCCCTAACTACGCCTTGGTACGGCCAGCTGATGACAGGCCCGCAGCTCATGGCATATCTAATCCAGGTGGATTTCTGGATGAGGGCGTATCAAATTGAAATCGTATAAGCGTTATGGGCAGGTTTGCAGGACCTGCCCATAAAACATTACAACCCTCAATTAGAAAATGATGGACATAAAATGTTTTAAAACCTTTTAAAGTAAAGGATAACGTGTTAATATCATGACAGAACTTCAATAAAGAAGATAAAGCAGAGATTGGGGAGAGCAGGATGTTTCCAAACATGAGAAGATTTAAACAGGCTGTTTCTGAAGCCGAATGCAAAAAAATATTATCCGAAGAAAAACGGGGAGCCTTTTCCGTCGTCGGGCATGAGGGGTACCCTTACACCATTCCCATCAATTTTTACTATGACGAAAAAGAGAACCGCATTTATTTTCACGGCGCCAAGGAAGGCCACAAGGTTTCCGCCATCCAAAATTGCGACAAAGTGTGCTTTACCACATGGAACCAGGGGTTTCAAAAAGAAGGGCACTGGGAGTGGAATGTCACCAGCGTTGTGGTTTTTGGCAGAGCCAGACTGATAGAAGATAGAAGCATCCTCGAAGATAAACTGCGTGCGCTGGCCTTCAAGTACTATCCCACCA
The DNA here is from genome assembly GCA_029550985.1 of Bacillota bacterium. GTDB lineage: Bacteria > Bacillota > Clostridia > Oscillospirales > Ruminococcaceae > WRAV01. The sequence continues at coordinate 2,664 of JAKPGH010000171.1, read as the reverse complement.
GGGAGGAAGCGGAAGAAGAATTGGCGCGAGGCATTGGGCGGGCCCAGCTCTTTGCAATTGAGATCGAACACATGACCGGCAAATTGGTAAACGAAAAGTAAAGCGGAAATAGAAAAGCAAACGTAAAAAGGCGAACACAAAATAAAGGAGGAGGAAGCCATGGGAAACCTATCCAAGCTGCCGAACATCGGAGCCGAATTGGAAAAGCAACTGATGGATGTTGGGATTACCTCAGCGGAGGAGTTAAAAAAGGTGGGGAGCCGCGAAGCATGGCTTCGTATTCTGGAGCGGGACCCTTCCGCCTGTCTCATGCGGCTCTCCGCACTGGAGGGCGCCATTCAGGGGATTCGGTGGCATCACCTGGACAGCGCGACCAAAGCATCGCTGAAGGAGTTTTACCACCAGCACAAGGGAGCGTCCAAATAGCCGCCAGTATCCCCGCTATACCGCACATCAACGGAAAAGCCGCAGCTATTTTTTCAAGCTGCGGCTTTTATTTTTATGGCTTGGGGTATTCATTGCAGAGCAGCCGGTAGGGCGGCTCGTCCTCCTCAATAGCGGGGAACCGGCCGACGGGCTTCCAGAAGCGGTTGTCGGTATTGTCGTCGTTGCACTGGCTGACCTCTCCCAGCAGCACCGGCCCCGTGCCTTCCTCCACCGTAAAGTCGTGGTATAGGTAGGGCGGGATGGTGATGCTCTCCCCCGGTGTCAGGCGCACCTGTGTGCCAGCGGGCACCGTCAGCTCCCGCCCGTCCATGTGGACGCACACTTCGCCGGTTTCGTCCAACTCCTCGTCGGGGGTCGAATTGTAAACCCGAATCAGCACGTTGCCGCCGCCCCGGTTGATGATGTCCTCCATCTTGCTCCAGTGAAAGTGCATGGGAGAATATTGGCCCTCCCGCAGATAGAGCAGCTTTTCGGCGTAGGTCTTGGCGTATTTGTCCTTCATCGCCAGGTTGCCGTTGCGCAGGGTAATCAGCGACATGCCCACTTTGCCAAAGTCGCCCAGGCCGTAATCGGTGATGTCCCAGCCCAGCATGTTGTCGCGGATTTCGTCGTACTCGTGGCCCTTGGTTTTCCACTCTTCCGGCGTAAAGTGGCAAAAAGGCGGCAGGGCAACCCGGTATTCCTGCAGGAACGCCTCCATTTCCCTCAACACTTGGTTAATTTCGCTGCGTTTCATACGTCATCCCTCTTTTCAGCCAAGGAACTCCCTGACCATGTCTATGGTTGGCATCGCCGGTATCCCTCCGCGCTTTTGCACGCACAGAGTGGCGACCGCGTTGGCAAACTCGGTGAATTCCCGAAGCTGTGTCTCGTCAAGTTCATGGGGGCGAAGCCCGCTCCTCACCAGTTGATAGAGAAAGCCGCCCCAGAAAGCGTCCCCGGCGCCGGTGGTGTCCACCACCGGAACATCGGCAACTGGAACCAGCACCGACCCGCCTTCCACGGCGGCATAGGCGCCCTTGCTCCCAAGGGTGACCACCGCGCAGGAGACTCCCTTTTGGAACAGAGCCCTGGCGGCCGCTTCCGGAGAAGACTCACCTGTGATGAGCTCCATTTCCTCCTCGCTGATTTTGACAATATCCGTCAAGGGAATCACGCTCTGCATCATGGTTGCCGCTTCCTCTTTGCTTCTCCAAAGGGGCGCGCGGTAGTTGGGGTCGTAAGAAATGATGGCGCCGGCCTTTTTGGCGGCTTTCACCGCTTCCAGGGTGGCGGAACGGGAAGGCTCGTCGGTGAGCGAAAGGGAGCCAAAGTGGAACACCCTGCACTCCTCCACCAACTCCCTTTTGACCTCACACGCCGAAAGGGTGGTGTCTGCGCCGGGCTTCCGGGCAAAGGAAAAGTGGCGCTCCCCCGTTTCCGACAGCTCCACGAAGGCAAGGGTGGTAAACACATCCTCCGCACTGATTAATCCGCCGGTGTCGACGCCCCTTTCTTCCAGCACCCCGCGCAGGTAGTCCCCGTGCATATCCTTGCCCACCTTGCCAATCAGCGCGGTTTTCAGCCCCAGATTGGAGGCGGCGCAGAGCACATTGGCAGGCGCGCCCCCGGGGTTCTGCTCAAACAGGCGCATGCCATTTTCGCTTCTGCCGTAGTAGGTAAAGTCCACCAGCAGCTCGCCCAACGCGACAATATCAAACACCCAATCACTTCCCGAGCACTTTTTAATACGAATTCTTTATGAAAGTTTATTATATTTTATCACAAAAGGAAACCGGTTTCAACGAATCCGCTAATTTCAGCGCGCTCTCGCTGTTCCGACGGAACTGTAAGAGCGCACAGCCATCACGGCCGCCCAACCTGGTAAATATTTAATGTTACCTTTGTTTAATTTTCGTGTTATAATTGCTCCTGTCCGTTATTTCTACTGGGGGTATTTATCGTGAAACAGTTAGAAGGTAAAGTAGCAATTATTACCGGCTCCACTTCCGGTATGGGCAGAGATACTGCATATCGTTTTGCCGAAGAAGGCTGCAAGGTTGTCATCACCGGCCGCAATGAGGAAAGAGCCAGGGCTGCTGTCGAGAAGATTAAGGCCGTCGGCGGCGAAGCCATCTATGTGGTGGCCGACACCACCGATCTTTCCAGCGCCCAGAAAATTTTTGACGCTACCATGGAAGCCTACGGCACCGTGGATATTCTCATCAACAACGCCGG
>JAKPGH010000169.1 GCA_029550985.1 Bacillota bacterium | reverse complement strand
TCTTCCGCCCGCCCAAATGGACGGAGCCTTTCTCCGGCTGCTCCAGCCCCGCCAACAGGCGCAGCAGGGTGGTTTTTCCGCAGCCCGACGGCCCCATCAAGGCCAGCACCCCCTGGGAGGGCAAGGCGAGGGAAAAATCCTCCAGCACCTTTAGGGAACCGTAGCTTTTGGAAAGGTGCTCCAACCGCACCGGCTCCGGAGTACAGCTGGCCCGCTGCCTGGAAGCGGGAGCATCCCGGCGGGACAACCCCAAATGGAGCAGCTTTTGCTCCAACAGTCTAAGGCCCCGCACCGCTCCCCGCTCAATAAAGACGCTGAGCACAATCACCCCGGTGGTCCAGGCAAAGAGGTCGGCCACTTCCAAATAAATTTTGGCGCCCCAAATCTGCTTGCCGATGCTGAAAGCGGGGTGCACAATGACTTCAGCGGCGATGGCCGACTTCCAGGCAAAGCCCAAGCCAGCCGTGCTGGCGGCGGTGACATAGGGCATCAGCTGGGGCAGGTAAATGAGCCGCAGGGTCCTTCCTTTGGAAAAGCGGAACAGCCTGGCCATTTCCAAAAGGTTCCGGTCCAGATGCTCCAATCCGGCGCTTAAGTTGGAGTAGGTCATGGGGAGCACCATCAAAAAGGCAATGAAGATGGGCAACCGCTCGGTGGAAATCCAAATCAGCGCCAGAATGATAAAGGACGCCACCGGCGTGGCCCGCACCACCCCCAGCAAAGGGGTCAGCAGGGCCTTGGCAAGGGAAAAGCGGGCCGCCAAAAAGGCCAGCGCGATTCCGGAAAGCAGCGCAAAGAGAAAGCCGGCCACCACCCGCAGGCAGGTGGCCAGCACCGAACTCCAAAAGGCTGCCTGGCCCATCAGTTGCCCCAGCCGGCGAAACGCCTGCGCCGGGGAAACCAACAGAAATTCCTTGTTGACCAGCAGGTACAGCCCCTGCCAGACCAACAGCCAGAACAAAAGAGCCAGCAAATTCTGCAGCCACTTTTTCTCAATAATTCTATTGTGCTCTGTAGAAGAACCCTTCATCCGGCAGCGCTCCTCCCACCGATTTGGGGTTTTGCTCAAACAACACCTTGAGGTATGCGTTCACGGCCTCTTCGGCTTCCGAACCGGTCTGGCACTGGATGGCGCTGTCGGGGATGGCCAGTTTCGCCACTTCCTCGGGGACAATGTCGTACTTGCCGATGAGGGCGGCGGCTTCTTCCACGTTGGCGCTCACCCATTTGGTGCTCTCATCGTATTCCTCCAGGAAGTTGGCCACCGCTTCGGGATTCTGCTGGGCAAACTCCTTGCGGACCACCACGCAGCTCATGGGAAGCTGGGATTCGCCGGTCGCTTTTTCCCACTCCGCCGTCACGTCCAGGGCTTTTTTGATTTCGGGATTCTTTACCGTGGCGTTGGTGACAAAGGGCTGGGGCAGCAGGGCGGCGTCGCAGTTTCCGGCCAACAGCTGGGCCATGGCTTCCGCCTGCTCCGCCTTGTACTCGACGGTAAGGTCCGTTGCAGGGTCCAGGCCGTTTTGCCGCAGCAGGTAATCCAGCACGTATTCCTGGGTGGACCCCTGACCGGCGGTAAACAGCTTCTTACCTTTTAGGTCGGCGAAGGAATTGATTTCTACGCCGGGAGCGGCCATCACATACAGAACCCGCATTCCCGAAACGGCTATCAGTTGAATGGCGCCTTCGGTTTTGTGATAGAGCACCGCCGCCAGATTGGTGGGCAGAATGGCGATGTCCAAATCCCCGTTGATGAGGGGACCCTGAATCACATCGGGGGCGCTCTCCAGAGTGAAGGTGTAGTCGCAGAGAGCCGCCGCCTTTTCGTTTTTGTTCATCAGCTCCGCCAGACCCATACCGGTGGGGCCTTTCAGGGCCGCCACCCGCGCCGCCGGCTTAGACAGGGGCAGAGGGTCGGGGGGCAACTCGTTGGGCAGCTCCTGGCTTTCGGCCGGAGAAGTTTCCTCCGGCTGGGAAGCGCTTGCTTCCGGTTCCTGAGTGGAAGCAGGGGAGGAATTCTGCCCGCTTCCCGCGCAACCTGCCAACAGACCCATGGCGACAACCATCACCATCAGCAGGGAAAAAACACGTTTGATACTTGCTTGCATGATTTCATCTCCTTATAAATAGGCGTCCTGAAAATAGGGCGTCGAGCAATCGGCTTAAGGCAAGACAATGTTGACCAGCTCATCCAGGGTTCGGATGGTATAGGTGGGCCGGATATCCCCCGAAAGGGGCTTGTCGTGGAGATTGCACCAGCAGGTGTCCACCCCGAACCGGATGCCACCCAGAATATCCGCTTCCAGGCGGTCCCCCACCATCAGGGTGGTGGATTTGTCCAAAGGCCCCACCTGTTCGTCCAAATAGGTGAAGAAGCGAAGGTCCGGCTTGTCGGCGCCGCCGCTTTCTGAAACCACCAGGGCTTCGATGTAGGGCGCGATGGCTGAGCGGGCCAGCCTGCTGGTTTGGATGCTGGTCACTCCGTTGGAGGCAATAATCAGCCGGCAAACGGCGGACAATTCCCGGCACAGCTCCTCGGCGCCGGGCAGCAGGAAGGCTCCCTGTCCCAGATAGTGGCAGTAGGTTTGGCTGACGGCGACGGCGTCTCCCTGCATATTTAGGGTTTCCAGCAAATCGGAAAAACGGCGAACCACCAATTCTTTCTTGGTAATTTCCCTGCGCTCCAGCATTTTCCACAACCTCTCGTTGATGCTGGAAAACAGGTGGTAAGCTTCTTCTTCTCTGGGCAACCCGCAGTGCCGGGCGGTCAGGTCATAAGCTTGCCGCTCCGCCTTTGGAAAATCAAAAAGGGTACCGTCCGCATCCAGCAGGAGTACCTGATATCGTGGCTTCACATGGACACCTCCCCGATATTCTTTATTATAAAGTCAAAAATGGCAATTGCAAGGTTTGGGCACGCTTTCCGACATTTTGTATAAAAGTGCTGTCCATGCAAGCCAATCCCTGATAGGAGTGCCGAGAAAAAGAAAACGTATAAACTCTTGACAAGTAAATGGTTAATCAGTATAATGTATGAGTGTCCGCAAGCGAAACGTGTTTGCGCCAGTAGCTCAGCCGGATAGAGCAACTGCCTTCTAAGCAGTAGGCCCGGGGTTCGAGTCCCTGTTGGCGCGCCAAGTGCGGTGGGTATGGCTCAGTTGGTTAGAGCGCCAGATTGTGGCTCTGGAGGTCATGAGTTCGACTCTCATTACCCACCCCAACAACGGGATAGAAAGCGGCGTTTCGCAACAACGCTTTCTATCCTTTCTATATTGGGCTGTAGCCAAGTGGT
>JAKPGH010000175.1 GCA_029550985.1 Bacillota bacterium | reverse complement strand
GCCAATAAATTGGTTTTGTGCCACTCAGCAGATTCTTCTTGAAACTTTTGCAAATCGGCTGTGGACAATGGGGCTGCCAGATTATAGCGGTCGGTAATGCCCCTCAGAGCATTGCTCCACTGGGAATAAAGCTCATCATAGGCTTCGATGTCCTCCCGGAAGCGAAGCAGTTGGGGATGGGCATCTATGTACTCATAAAGTTTTTGCAGGCGCAGGTCACAGTACATCAGCTGCTTTACAACGTTGGTATAGGATTCCTCCGACTGGGTTTCGTACAAAACGCCAGCGGTAATGCGGGTCTCGTTGAGAATGTGCATCAACTCGTTGGCATTGCTTTCCAGAGCGTTGTAAATATCCACCTCGCTGATGTGGGAACCAGTTTGAGCCGAAGAGGTTATGGCCGTAATAGCGATTAATAGAAGAAGCAGCAGGATAGAAGAGAATCCAAAGATAATTTTTTGGGCAATTTTTAAGTTTTTCATAATGTTCACTCCCACAACTTTCTTGGCTATATCCTGATTCGGCCTGTGAAGTTTTCATACCTCTGGTTACTATACTTTATTTGTGTACTTTTATTTTTCCAATTAATTAACTATTATTGCCAATGTGGAAGGTTTTTCGGAAGAAACGGGGCATTTTCGAACCTTTTTGCCCTTTCTTGTATAAACTGAATTGTCAATGAATGGGAATACAGCTCATAGTCGGGAAAGGTGGGTTTACCATGCGAGAAATCGCCTACAACAGGGAAAAGGCGGTAGCCTATGCCCATAAATGGGCCTTTGGCCGGAACCCCAGGTATTTTAACTTCACCGGTTTTGGCGGAGATTGCGCCAATTTCGCCTCTCAATGCATTTATGCCGGCATCGGCGTTATGAACTACACGCCCATATTCGGCTGGTACTACAATTCCCCCGATGACCGCTCTCCATCCTGGTCGGGGGTGCCGTATCTCTACAACTTTTTGGTGGGAAACAAGGGCGTGGGCCCCTACGCCACCGAAACAAATTTGACAGCGATGGAGCCGGGGGATATCATTCAAATTGCCACCAATCGAAATGAATTTAATCACACATTGGTGGTGGTGGAAAGCGACGGCACCGGCAATCCGGAAACGCTGCTCATTGCCGCCCACAGCTATGACAGCGATTACCGACCTTTGGCAACCTACGAAATTCGCAGAATTCGTTGCCTGCACATTCTGGGTGGGCGAACTTGGTAAGCCACCATAGCACACAACATTACTGCAAGAGATACATACCTCGAGTACCGATTGTGCGACATCGGTACTCAATTTTTTTACTCCAGCATCTTGCGCAGCTTAAAGAGCTTTGTCAAAGCCTCAATGGGAGTGAGGGTATTGAGGTCCAGGCGCTTGAGTTCCTCCTCAACCTCCGACACCTTTTGAGACTCCAAACTGATTTGGAACACATCCTCTTCTTCCCTAGGGGAGCGCACTCCCTTGCTCTGCCGAACGGGGCGGTCGTTTTCCAAATCCTCGAGAATCTCATGGGCCCGCTTGACGATGGAATCGGGAATTCCCGCCAGCTTGCTCACCTCGATGCCATAACTTTCATCCGCCCCGCCCCTTACAATTTTGCGCAAAAAGGTGATGTCGTCTCCCCTTTTCTTCACCGCTATGTTGTAATTCTTCACCCGGGACAAACTGTTCTCCAGTTCGGTAAGCTCGTGGTAGTGGGTGGCAAACATGGTGCGGGCACCCAGCTTTTTGGGGTTGGCAATGTACTCCAACACGGCTCTGGCGATGCTCATACCGTCGTAAGTGGAGGTGCCGCGGCCGATCTCATCTAATATCAAAAGAGATTTGGAAGTTGCGTTTTTCAGTATGTTGGCCAGCTCCACCATTTCCACCATAAAGGTGGACTGCCCGCTGGACAAGTCGTCGCTGGCGCCGATGCGTGTATAAATGCCGTCCACAATGCCGATGGTGGCGCTGGTAGCCGGTACGAAGCATCCCATCTGCGCCATCAGCACAATCAAAGCGGTCTGGCGCATATAAGTGGATTTGCCCGCCATGTTGGGGCCGGTGATGATGGCGATTTGGTTTTCGCCACAGTCCAATGTCACGTCGTTGGGGACAAAGGGCAGGCCGTCCAGCATTTGCTCCACCACCGGGTGACGACCTTCCTTGATGATAATCTGGTCTCCGGTGGTGATGACCGGACGAACATAGCGGTTATCTAAGGATACTCTGGCGAAGGAGCAGAACACGTCCAACCGGGCTATCGCCGAGGCAGAAGCCTGAATCCGGTGCAGTTCCCGGGCAATGGTGACCCGCAACTTCTCAAACAGCTCGTTTTCCAGAGCAATGGCCTCGTCGTGAGCGGAGAGAATCCGGTTTTCCAGCTCCTTGAGCTCCTGGGTGATGTACCGCTCTCCGTTGGCGATGGTCTGCTTGCGGATATAGTGGTCCGGCACTTGTGTGAGCCCTGATTTGGAAACCTCTATGTAATAGCCGAAGACTTTGTTGTAGCCAATTTTTAAGTTTTTAATACCGGTGGCTTCCCGCTCGGCTGCCTCCATGGCGGAAAGCCGCTCCTTGGCGCTGCCCATCAGTTCCCGCAGCTCGTCCAACTGCGGGTGGAAGCCGTTTCGCATGACGCCACCCTCTTTTAAGTTGACGGGGGGCTCGTCCACAATAGCGGAGACAATCAGCGTGGAGATGTCCTCCAAGGGGTCAATTTCCTCCCGGATGGCGCAAAGGAAACTGGATTTGACCGGTTCCAGCGCCTTTCGAACTGCGGGGAGTTTGGTCAGGGTCCGGCCCAGGGTCAGCACCTCGCGAGGGGTGGCGTTGCCGTATACCACGCGGGTGATGAGCCGCTCCAGGTCGTAGATATGCTCCAACGACTCGCTGACCTGTTCCAGCAACATTTCGTTGTTGTATAGCTCCTCCACCGCGTTGAGCCGCTTTTCAATCTCTGCCGGGCCGGTGAGGGGCTGGGTAATCCAGCTTCGAATCAGCCGCTTGCCCATGGGAGTTTTGGTTTTGTCCAACACCCACAGCAGGCTTCCCTTTTTCTCCTTGGAGCGGATGGTGGCGAGCAGTTCCAAACCGGTGCGGCAGTTTTCATCCATCTGCATGGTGCGGTCTTCCTGTTTGACCACCACATTGCAAAGCCGCTCCAGCCCTACTTTTTGAGTTTCCCGCAGATAGGAAAGAAGCCCGCCCAGCGCACAGATACAGCGGGGCCGACTTTCCAGTCCCAAATTGGAGAGCTGCTCCTGGTCGAAGTGGTTTTGCACCTCCTGCCGGGCTATATCAAAACGGCAACATTCTTCCTCCAGCATGTCGGCGGTGCAGACCAGACGTTCCCGCATAAAGCGGGCAATTTGGGTCTTGTCCACAAAAGCGGGATTAAAAATAACCTCTCGGGGTGCGTAGCGAGCCAGAGCGTTCATGACGGCTTCTTCGTCGTCGCTGTCCAGCTCCAAAATCTCCACCTGTCCGGTGGAAACGTCGGCAAACACAAGGCCGTAGCCCTGCTCTCCGTAATAAATACTGCAGAGAAAGTTGTTGGAATCTTCCTCCAGCAGGTTATCCTCCATCAGGGTGCCGGGGGTGATGACCCGCACCACTTCCCGCGACACGACTCCCTTAGCCAAAGCCGGATCTTCCATCTGCTCGCAGATGGCCACCTTGTATCCGGCTTTGACCAGGCGGGCTATGTAGGTTTCGCAGCTGTGATAGGGCACACCGCACATAGGGGCCCGCTCCGCCAGTCCGCAGTCGCGTCCTGTCAGAGTAAGCCCCAATACTTTCGATGCCTCCAGGGCATCTTCAAAAAACATTTCGTAAAAGTCGCCCAGCCGGTAAAAGAG
>JAKPGH010000163.1 GCA_029550985.1 Bacillota bacterium | reverse complement strand
AATTGCGGAGTATATCAAAAATCAACTTAAAGAAGATCAGCTAGGGGAACAATTAACAATGAGTGAAGTTGGCCCGTTTACGGGCAGCAAGTAACAGCTTTGCGCAACTGGCAGACCGTCTTACACGTTTGACGTGTATGCGAGGAATAAAGGGCTTTGCCCGCATATGAAATACCCCCGGCTATGCCGGGGGATGTTTATTATTTACGGAAGTCCCTTGACAAATTCTTTGAGGTAAGCGATAAAGTCGGGGCCGATATCCGGATGGACGGCGGCCATTTCCACATTGGCCTGCATGTACCCGAGTTTGGAGCCCATGTCGTAGCGGGTGCCTTCGTACTCCACTCCAATCATGCCGTCGGTCTGGGTCAATATCCGCATGGCATCGGTGAGCTGAATCTCTCCCCCCGCGCCCTTTGGCAGATGCTCCAATATGTCAAAAATTTTGGGAGGCAACACACAGCGGCCCAGGATGGAGTAAAGGCTCAGTTCCTGCCCCGGCGCCGGCTTTTCAATCATATCCAGGATTTTAAACCGGTTGCCTTCCAGATGCTCCACCCCAAGGGAAGAGCACTTGCAAATCAGCTCAGGGGAAACCGGCTTAATGCCGGCCACTCCCAACCCATACTCCTCGTATGCGGCGCACAACTGGGCGCAGGCAGGGTTGTCGCCTATCACCACGTCGTCGCCGTACAAAACGGCAAAGGGCTCATCTCCCACAAAGGTGCGGGCGCACCACACGGCATGCCCCAATCCAAGGGGCTGCTGTTGCCGCAGATAGTGGATGCTGGCCAGATTGGCAATGCCCAGGATGGCGTCGTACTCTTTCTGCTTGCCGGACAGCAGCAGTTTTTCCTCCAGTTCGGGAGCGCGGTCAAAGTGGTCCTCTACCGTAGTCTTGCCACGGCTGGTGATGATTAAAATCTCCTCGATACCGGAGCGGACCGCCTCCTCCACAATGTACTGGATGGCGGGCTTGTCTACGATAGGCAACATTTCCTTGGGCATGGATTTAGATGCAGGAAGCACACGTGTGCCCAGACCGGCAGCGGGAATCACCGCTTTTCTGATTTTCTTCATGTCATTCCTCCGGTTATGTTAATGAAGCCACCCAGGGTGGCCAGTCCTGGAAAGGGTCGGTTACAATACGAGCCAAGAAAAGACGACAACCAAAAACAAGAAGAGGCCGCCCATCAGCAAAAGGGTACCCTTTTGATTGACACCGCCGGCCGTTTGCAGGGCCTGCTGATAATTAATCCCCGCCTGATTCCGCAGGGCATGGATTTTATCCACCACATGGTTGTAGTACAGGTGGTTGGCCAGCAAAAACAGCGCAAAGCGCAGCACGGTGTTGATGGTGCCCATCACGTTGAAGATGTTGAGGTACAACCCCACCTGAGGGCCGTAGACCTGCCTTGCGGTGCCATACACCAGCGCCAGCATGGTTTCCATGCCCACCTCGCGGGCCACCAGGAACAGGGGAACAACCCCTGCCAGGTACACGGCCAGCAGAACGGTTCCCACCGCGTACATCTTGCGGTAGAAGCAGTAGTAAAAGGAGAACAGAAAAGCGGAAATGTTGGGGAGAATATGGCGCCCGCCCTTGTCAAAGGCCATAAACCGCGGCAGGTAGTAAGAGGCGTTGGGACCAATGTATTGGGCCATTTCCCGCACGGGGATTTCAGCAATGGTGTCGTCCCCCCGAACCCCTCCGTAGGGATTGGCCTGCATCATCCGATAAAAGTCGTTGATATCCGGCCCTCCGGGGTTGGTACCCAATCTTCCGCCGCAAACCTGACAAAAGATGGCATCTTCCGGGTTAGCGGAGTTGCAGCGGGGACACATCCGCACCTGTTGCTGCTGAGCATTGGCCTGCTCTTCTTGAAAGGAGGAATAGCCGTCCATGGAAGGACGCCATTCCTTGCCGGTGATATGGTCGGCGGCAAAGGCGCACTCTCCCAGCTTGGCGTAACACTCCCTGTGATGGGGCGCGCCGCACTGCGGGCAGACCACGATATCGTCGGTAGAAGTAAACTTATTTTGGCAAACGGGACAACGAACCCCTACATAATTGGACATAAGACACCGCCTGTTTTATAGCGTCGACCGCTTGATTACGACCCTATTATACTAGAATATGCAGGAAAATAAGGGGAATGAGTGTGCATAAATTGTAAAAAAATTATGTCATTCGACCCTTTCCGGGTAAAAACCTTTCCATGTGTCATTATTCGACAGTTTGCGCCATAAGCAAAAGACCGGGAACCCGACATGGGAACCGGTCTATAGGATGGACGCCGTCAGGATGCGGATGTTTTTTTGGCGCTCTGCTTGTCGTGCTCGCAGCGGGTCAGGCTGCCCCGGCTGTGATGATAAGCCTGACAGGCCTGGCAATCGCCGTTGCGGGGACAACTTTTGGTTGGACAGGCACAATGCTGATTTTGTTGTGAGTTGGACATGACACCCTCCTGAAACGCACTATTGCAATTTGGAGCTGCTTTCGGCGCTGAGATAGGCGTTGATGAAGCCGTCGATGTCTCCATCCATGACGGCGGTGATGTTGCCCACCTCGTAGCCGGTGCGGTGGTCCTTCACCAAAGTGTAGGGCATAAACACATAGGAGCGAATCTGGCTGCCCCAACCAATTTCCTTTTGTTCGCCCTTGATGTCCTCGATCTTTTCCAAATGCTCCCGCTGCTTGATTTCGGCCAGCTTTGCCTTGAGCATCTTCATGCAGACTTCCCGGTTTTGATGCTGGCTTCTCTCGTTTTG
>JAKPGH010000156.1 GCA_029550985.1 Bacillota bacterium | reverse complement strand
GTCTTTCGGTGGCGGAATGCTGTCTGCCCGTCAAGCTGTTTTTGGGGTATGTGGCAAATTTAATCGGGCGTTGCGACGCCATTCTGGTGCCGAGATTTGAAACGCTGGAGAAAAACCTGGAATTCTGCGTGCGGTTTTGGGGCCTGCCGGATGTGGTCCGCAACACCTTCCCCCAGGCGAATGTGCTCAGCTACAACCTCAAAGGCCGGGAAGGGCGGGAATTTCTCGCCTTAGGCAAACGCCTCGGCAAACATCCGGCGCAAATCCTCAAGGCGTACCGCCGCGGGGTTCAGGAACAGTCGCGGCAGGACCGCCTTGCCCGGGAACAGCAGGAAATCTTACTCTCCTCCCCTGCTCCCAAAGTTCTGCTGGCCGGGCAGCCCTACCTGATTCACGACGCCTTTGGGGGAGGCCCCGTCATTCGGATGATTGAGCAGCAAGGGGGAATTCCCATTTTTGCCGAGCGGTTTGACCGCAAGGCTTGCAGAGCGGCGTCCAAAGAGCTTTCCAGGGACCTGTACTGGGTTGTCAACCAGGAAATCATCGGAGCCATTCCCCTGGCGAAACATCAGGTGGACGGCGTACTGCTGGTGACCGCCTTTCCCTGCGGAACCGATTCGCTGGTCAACGAACTGGTGCTGCGCCGGGTTGGGGACCTCCCCATCGCCCAGATTGTTCTGGACGAGCATCAGGGGGAAGCGGGGCTGCAAACACGGGTGGAATGCTTTATGGATATTCTGCAGGAAAGGAGGCGGTCCCGTGCCCGATAAACTGGCCATCAGCTTTCCCCATTTGGGGGATTACAGCGTTGTGTTTACCCAACTGATTCGTCATCTCTTTCCCGACGCCAGGGTGTTTCCCGCGCCGCCCATGACCCAAAAAACGGTGGAGCTGGGCAGCCGCTACAGCCCCGACTTTGTCTGCGCCCCCTTCAAATTCAATTTGGGCAATTATCTCGAAGCGCTGGAGCAGGGGGCAAACGTGCTGGTCCAAACGGGAACGGGCTGCCGTTACGGCTATTACGGCGAGCTGCAGGAGCAGATTTTGCGGGATTTGGGGTACCGGTTCCAGTTTGTCTGCCTTTCCCGGGAACGGGCAAAACCCGCGGCCCTTTACCGCCATATCCGCAACCTGGGCTGTCCCCTTTCCTTCCCCCGCATGGCGGAGGCCATGCTGCTGGCCTGCGAGAGCATACGGGCGATGGACCGGTATGAGTACTGGATGCGGGAACAGGTGGCCTTTGAAACGGTCCCCGGCTCCTTTGAAAAGGTGCGCCAACAGCTGTTTGCAGACATTGCCCAGGCCGACTCCCTTGCCGATTTGCAGAAAGCCAAAGCCAAATGCCGAAAAGCTTCGGCAGCTTTGAAAACCGACCCGCCCCAACACCCCCTGCGGGTGGGGATTGTGGGGGACTTGTATACCCTCATGGAGCCTTTCAGCAACTTTTTCGTGGAGCAGCAGCTAATCCGACAGGGCATTTCGGTCAGCCGGGTGATGGGGGTGTGGTTTTTGCTGTTTGGGAAAAACCACAAACAGGCGTTGAAAGACAGCCACCCCTATCTCGGCTACACGGTGGGCGCCAACGGGGTGGACAGCGTCGCTCAAAGCCTTGCCTATGCCAAAAAAGGCTACGACGGCATCATTCACATGAAGTCCTTCGGCTGCATTCCCGAATTAAACGCAACGCCGGCCCTGATGAACCTTTCCCGGGATTGGGATATCCCCATCCTGCATTTGAGTTTTGATTCCCACACCAGCGAGACGGGGGTGCAGACCCGTCTGGAGGCCTTTGCCGATATGATTCGCATGAAAAAGGAGGAAGGAAGAATTGCAGACAGCCAGTTTGGGCGTGGATATCGGTTCGGTGTCCACTAAGGGAGTGGTCCTTTCCGAGAGCGGCGAGATTTTAGCTTCCGAATATCTGTGGACGGAAGGGGACCCGGTGGCCGCCACCAAAAAAATCATCCGCTCGCTGAAGCGGCAGCTCCCCTCCTCGGTTGTGATTGGCTCGGTGGGCACCACCGGCTCCGCCCGCCGGCTGATTGGCGCCATGCTGGAGGCGGATGTGGTGAAAAACGAAATCACCGCCCACGCCAAAGGCACCCTTTCCCGCTATCCCGACGTGCGGACCATCATCGAAATCGGCGGGCAGGACTCCAAGCTCATTTTGATTCGGGGTGGCGTGGTCACCGACTACGCCATGAACACCCTCTGCGCCGCCGGGACGGGCGCCTTTCTCTCCTCCCAGGCCAAGCGGCTGGGCATTCCGGTGGAGGAGTTGGGGGACGTGGCGCTGCGTTCCAAATATCCCGCCAAAATCGCCGCCCGCTGCACCGTCTTTGCCGAATCGGATTTGGTCCACAAGGCGCAGGCAGGACACGCCAAGGAGGATTTGGTGGCGGGGCTCTGCCACGCGGTGGTGCTCAATTATTTAAACAACGTGGGCAAGGGCAAGCAAATCCTGGAACCCATTGTATTTCAGGGTGGGGTGAGCAAGAATAAAGGTGTGGTGCACGCCTTCCAGCAGGAGTTAAAGAGCCGAATTCATGTGGATTCCCACTCTCACCTGATGGGGGCGCTGGGGGCGGCCCTTCTTGCCCGGGGAGCCAAACGCTCCAGACCCTTTGACTGCGAAATTGTGGACCTGCATTTTCAGACCGGGGTCCACACCTGTGTCGGGTGTTCCAACCATTGTGAGATTATATCGTTTTACCGCGACGGTTCCCTGCTGGACCGGTGGGGCAACCGCTGCGAGAAAGGACTTTGCCAAAAGGAGAATGTATCGTGAAGCAACAGCCGGATATGAGCCAACTGCCCATGATGGCCATGAAGGATATTCCCACCCCCAAACCGGACGCCAAGCAGATTACCGCGCTGGTCAAGGAGCAGGGGAGGGTTACCGGGTATCAGCTTTCCGACGGCACCATTCTCAGCAAGGCTGACGCCGTGGAACTGGCGCGGCAGGGCGGCATTCGGGGAGTGGGCATATCCTCCCGCAAAGGCAACGAGTATTTAAAGTCCCTGCCGGACCAGCAGGAAGGCAACAATTTAAGCAATCTGCCGTCGGTCTCCCCGCCCATGTCTTAACTTTGCCCTTTTACAGAACGAAACCCCGCAGCGGATGCGGGGTTTTGCTTATAATAAAGCGGCCAGACCTTTGCCCGACCGCTTGCGATTTCATTGGCTAGCAGAAAAACCGGCAGCATCTCCGGTTGCATCCGCAACCCCAGTTCCACCAGGAACCGCAGCCGCCGTTCCAGTTCCACCAAGACCGGCAACCGCAGTTGCAGCGATCCCAGGACCGGCAACCCCAGTTGCAACGGTTACAGCAACTGTTGCACCACATAATGTCACCCCCAAATAGAATACCCCCTACCAGGGCTGATACCATTATATGTTTCGGGGCATAAGAGGGTGAGGTGGAAGGCCCGGGCGCCTGCCCGGCAAAAGGGCCTGTTGGCAACCGGTTATGTAAGAAAACAGTTTCGTTGAGGCTTATTCGTCCTCGCTTTCGTCGGCTTCCGCCTTTGTCTTGTGAATGGTGCCATATGGATGATGAGGAGGGGCATAGATGGAATAGACTTTTAAGGGACACCTGCCGGTGTTGACAATGTTATGCCACTTCCCCGCCGGAATCAGAACCACGTCGTCCTGGCAAATACATTTTTGAAAATCCAGATGCTCTTTGCACTCGCCCATTTTGACCATCCCCTGCCCCGATTCCAGCCGGATAAACTGGTCGGTGTCCGGGTGCAGTTCCAGTCCGATTTCGCCGCCGACGGGTATGCACATCAAGGTGAGCTGCAGGTATTCGCCGGTCCACAAGGCGCGGCGAAAACACTGGTTTTTCAGGGTCTCTTGGCGGATGTTAGTGACAAAGGGATCCGCGCCAAAGTCACATGAGTGGTCCATATGGCAAAGATGCTCGGATTCCCTGTGGGTTGCATGCCGATTCATAACAATCTCCTTTCATGGTGTTGTTATTATCTTATGCCATTTTCCCAAGGGAGGTGTGGGCAATTTCCCAAATCTCCTTTTGTTTCGGTAAGAATATGGTGGAAAAACTTGTAATCTTGTCGACAAAACTGCTATAATACCACCAAGCAGAACACAACCTCCAACGGAGGGGAAAGGACAGAAAGGTTTATGTTTTGGAAAGATAAATACCGGTTGGGGGTCGAGGTCATCGACCAAGAACATATGGAACTGTTCCAGCGGGTGGAAGCGTTTATGAACGTTCTCCGTTCGTCCCAGTCCTGGGAGGAAAAAGTGGGACAGGTAAACGAGACCCTGGAGTTTATGAAAAACTATGTGGTGGAGCACTTCAGCCACGAAGAAGCCTACCAGAAAAAAATCCAATACCCCGGCTACGAAGCCCATAAAAAAAAGCACGACGAAATGGTGCAGTATGTGGCGGAGGTGTCGGAGCAATACGAAAAGAGCGGTTTTAACGAGCAGTTGATGCAGCAGTTCGGAGGCAGACTGCTGGCGTGGCTGGTCAACCACGTGGCTGCGGAAGACCAGCGCATTGCCGCATACGCCATTGAGCAGGGGGTGACGGGAAATGAAAACTAATCTGTACACGCCGTTTGTCCAGGCCACCTGCCAGGTGCTGCAAACCATGCTGGACCTTACCGATATTGCCGAGCGCTCGGCGGACGAGTTCCATGCCAACGAATACCTGGAAATCTCCGTGGGCGTGGTGGGGGATTTGGAAGGCTTCATCACCTACCGCTTCCCCAGCCAAACTTCCCTGAACATTGTGCAAATCCTCAGCGGCATGGAAATGGACTGTGTGGACGACTTTGTCACCTCCGCCGTTTCGGAGATTGCCAATATTATCAGCGGCACCGTGATGACTCTGCTTTCCGCCGACCATTTAACCTGCGATATCCTGCCGCCGTTCCAGGGAAAGCCGGATACCTCCAAAGAATACAGCCAGCGCTCCCAGTGCTGCGTTTCCACCTCCATCGGAGACATTTGCCTGGATATCGCCCTCAACAAAGCATAAGCCCGCCATCAACCATCGCTTTACGGCGATGGTTTTTCTTTTGCCTGGCGGTAAATTTTTTCGCTGATTTAAGAAAAAACTCTTGAAAGATGGAAATTCAGTATAATTCCTATAAAAATAATTAAAAATTAAAAATATATCTTATGATAATGGGAGAAAATTTAACAAAATAAGGAATATACTAGATATAAACCCACTTTATAGGAGGTAACAAAGACCATGGACGTCTTAAAAGCGGAATACCGGGATACCAAGGTAAAGGCAAAAAAACTGAGGAAAATGGGTTTTGTTCCTTGTACCATTTATGGTGGCGATTTGAAAGAGTCTGTGCACATTCAAATTCCCTTCCCCGATATCAATCGTTTTGTAAGCAGAAAACTCAAAGGAAGCACCCTTACCATAGATCTTGGCGACAAACAGTACAACGTGCTGTATAAGAATATCAGCCGTTCGGCGCCCAACCTGGAAATTGAGCACCTGGAATTCCAACACCTGATTGCGGACGAGCCGGTCAACAGCGTGATGCAGATTGTGCTGGTCAACAAGGACAAGAACCCCAATCTCATTCAGCTGCATATGGAGGAGATTCCCTACAACGCATTGCCTTCTCATTTGATCGAGTCGGTCACCATCGATTTGGACCGCATGGGCCCGGGAACCGTAGTAAAAGTCGAGGATTTGGATATTGTCAACAACCCCAATATCAGGCTGTTGATTCCCGCCGACACCGTCATTCTCAGCGTCAGCGAGCCCAGCAAAGTAGCCGAGGAGGAAACCACCGAAGCCGCCGCCGGCGAATAATTTCTTTCTTGCAAATCCAGCGTCAAAATAAAAAGGCCGCTTAACCAAAAGGTTAGGCGGTCTTTTTCATTTTAAAATCCTGCTAAGATAATCCTTTTTGGGCGGGATTGTCGATAAGGTTTCCCTTTTCGTCAAAGCGGGAGCCGTGGCAGGGACAGTCCCACGTGCGCTCCATGGCATTCCACTTTAAGGCGCATCCCATGTGGGGGCACCGCCTGCCGAAGGAGAGCAGCCCTACGGCAGCCTGTCCCATATTGAGGAAAAGCTGCGGGTGCAGCATGGAGCGGGAGGGGGAAAACAATTCGGCGTATTTGCTGTCCCCTTCCGCTATCAAATCCCGAAGGAGCCGGGCCGCCACCATGGAGCCGGTCATCCCCCACTTGTTGAAGCCGGTGGCCACATACAGTTCCCGGTTGTTCTTGCTATGCCGGCCGATGTAGGGTATGGAGTCCAGCGTCATGCAGTCCTGGGTGGCCCAGGCATACCGCTCTTCCGCGCCGGGGTACGCCACCTTTGCCACCCGGCGAAGCTCGTCCCATCCGCCCCCCTGTTTTCCCGTCGGATGGCTGCCCCCTCCCAAAAGAAGATATCCCCGGTGGGTGCGGAAGGACAGCCCTTTGTCATCTTCGTCGATATACATGCCGTTGGGGTCTTCGGCCCCCTGCAAGGCCAGCACATAGGAGCGGTGCTGGTAGAGCTTCATAAAGTAAAGCCCCTGTAAATTCACGATAGGGTAGTGGGTGGCCAGAATAATCCTTCTGGCGCGAACGGTTCCCTTGTCGGTCACCACTTCCCCCGGGCGGATTTCGGTGGCAAAGGTGTTTTCGTAGATGGGCAGGTTCTCCGCCATGCCGCCGACGAACTTCAAGGGGTGGAACTGGGCCTGCCCCTCCATGCCCAGGGCGCCCACGGTCTCCACCGGAATGGGGGGATTTTCCTCCCACACTGCCGGCAACCCCATCCGCTTGTAAAGAGCCGCCTCCCGCTCCAGCTTTTTGCGGTCGGTTTTGCTGTAGACATAGGCGGTTTTTTCCTCCCAATCGCAGGGAATGTTCCGGGCAAGCCGCCGGTAGACCTCCACCGCTTCCTGGTTGGCAAACAGGTATTGCCTGGCAGCGTCAAAGCCGTACTTCTTTTCAATCTGCGAATAGATTAGCCCATGCTGCGCG